>NZ_SOCN01000007.1 GCF_004365095.1 Mycoplasmopsis mustelae | reverse complement strand
AAAAGTTCTTTGAAAACTAGATATATAAAACATGACAGTCAATTTTTTCGAGAGTTTGATCCTGGCTCAGGATGAACGCTGGCTGTGTGCCTAATACATGCATGTCGAGCGGAGTTCTTTTAGAACTTAGCGGCGAATGGGTGAGTAACACGTACTTAACGTACCTTTTAGATTGGGATAACGGTGAGAAATTATCGCTAATACCGGATACATTTAATATTTGCATAAATATTAAATGAAAGAAGCGTTTGCTTCACTAAAAGATCGGGGTGCGGAACATTAGCTAGTTGGTAGGGTAATGGCCTACCAAGGCGATGATGTTTAGCGGGGTTGAGAGACTGATCCGCCACACTGGGACTGAGATACGGCCCAGACTCCTACGGGAGGCAGCAGTAGGGAATTTTCCACAATGGGCGAAAGCCTGATGGAGCGACACAGCGTGCAGGATGACGGCCTTCGGGTTGTAAACTGCTGTTATAAGGGAAGAAAAAATGCTATAGGAAATGATAGCATCTTGACGGTACCTTGTCAGAAAGCAACGGCTAACTATGTGCCAGCAGCCGCGGTAATACATAGGTTGCAAGCGTTATCCGGAATTATTGGGCGTAAAGCGTCTGTAGGTTGTGTGTTAAGTCTGGCGTCAAAATTTGGGGCTCAACCCCAAATCGCGTTGGATACTGGCATACTAGAATTGTATAGAGGTTAGCGGAATTCCTAGTGAAGCGGTGAAATGCGTAGATATTAGGAAGAACACCAACTTGGCGAAGGCAGCTAACTGGGTATATATTGACACTGAGAGACGAAAGCGTGGGGAGCAAACAGGATTAGATACCCTGGTAGTCCACGCTGTAAACGATGATGATTAGCTGATAGGAACTATCGGCACAGCTAACGCATTAAATCATCCGCCTGAGTAGTATGCTCGCAAGAGTGAAACTTAAAGGAATTGACGGGGATCCGCACAAGCGGTGGAGCATGTGGTTTAATTTGAAGATACGCGTAGAACCTTACCCACTCTTGACATCTTCTGCAAAGCTATAGAGATATAGTGGAGGTTAACAGAATGACAGATGGTGCATGGTTGTCGTCAGCTCGTGTCGTGAGATGTTCGGTTAAGTCCTGCAACGAGCGCAACCCTTATCCTTAGTTAATTTTCTAGGGAGACTGCCCGAGTAATTGGGAGGAAGGTGGGGACGACGTCAAATCATCATGCCTCTTACGAGTGGGGCAACACACGTGCTACAATGGATGGTACAAAGAGACGCAAAACGGCGACGTGAAGCAAATCTCAAAAAACCATTCTCAGTTCGGATTGTAGTCTGCAACTCGACTACATGAAGTCGGAATCGCTAGTAATCGTAGATCAGCTACGCTACGGTGAATACGTTCTCGGGTCTTGTACACACCGCCCGTCACACCATGGGAGCTGGTAATGCCCGAAGTCGGTTTTGTTAACTACGGAGACAACTGCCTAAGGCAGGGCCGGTGACTGGGGTGAAGTCGTAACAAGGTATCCCTACGAGAACGTGGGGATGGATTACCTCCTTTCTACGGAGTACAAAAGTTACAGTTCATTTTAGTAACATTTACCAACTTAAAAGACTATTATAATTTGTCATGGAATTTGTTTTATAGTCGCAAATATATCTAGTTTTGAGAGAACTTTTCTCTCGTATTTGTTCTTTGAAAACTGAATAGTAAAGATATTAAATATAACAACGACATCAATAAATAAAT
>NZ_SOCN01000006.1 GCF_004365095.1 Mycoplasmopsis mustelae | reverse complement strand
GAGACAGTTCGGTCCCTATCTGATGTGGGCGTTGGAATATTGATGAGAGCTGCTCTTAGTACGAGAGGACCGGAGTGGACGTACCGCTGGTGTTCCAGTTGTTTCGCCAGAAGCATAGCTGGGTAGCTAAGTACGGAAAGGATAACCGCTGAAAGCATCTAAGTGGGAAGCCTCCTTAAAGATAAGTATTCCCTTGAAATTCCTTGTAGACTACGAGGTTGATAGGATGGAAGTGTAAGTGTAGTAATACATTCAGCTGACCATTACTAATAAATTGAAAGGTTTAAAAGTTAGGATGGATTCAAGACATTTTAATGAATTATGGATTTACTATTCAGTTTTCAAAGCACAAAACCCCGTTGGGGTATAAAAACCTTAAAAATTTCAAAACTAATTATTTGGATTTTTAAGGTTTTTTATTATAATTACAAAGCAATATATTAAGACAGTAACTGCTGAAAATAAGCTTAATTAGTTACCGAGTATATCATGTGCCTTGATTGCTCCTATATTGCATAATTTTGAAAGGGGGCTAAATGTCAGAATCAAAATTTAAGTTAGCTAAAAAAGAAGTAGTTTTAGAAATAACACAAAAAATTCAAAATTCTCAAGCAATCGCATTTGCTGAATATCGTGGTTTAACAGTTGTTGAATTAGAAGAGCTTAGAAATGACGCAGTTAAATTAGGTTTAGAAGTTAAAGTTTATAAAAACCGCTTATTTAAATTAGCTGCACAAAATGTCGGTTTAAGTGATTTAGATGAGTTTTTAGTGGGTCCTAATATTTTCATTTTTTCAAATAATGATGAAATGTCAGCTGCCAAATTAGCGACTGCATTTGCTAAAAAACACAAACTATTAGTGATTAAAGCAGGTACTTTTGATGGTAAAGTTATTGATGCACAAGGTGTTAAAGAAGTTGCAACACTTCCAACTTATGAAGAAGCACTTGCAATTCTTGCTCGTTCAATGATGTCTCCATTACAACAACTTGGTTTATCACTTAAAATGTTCGCAGAAAGCAAGACAGAATAATTAAAAAAAGAAAGGAAATTTTATTATGGCAAAATTAACAAAAGAAGCATTTGTTGAATCATTAAAAGAAATGTCAATTAAAGAGGTTATGGAACTTGTAGAAGCAATGAAAGAAGCATTTGGAATCGATCCAATGGCTGCTATGGCGGTTGCCGCTGCCCCTGCTGAAGCGGTTGCAGATGAAAAAACAAGCTTTAATGTTGTTTTAAAAGCAGACGGAGGAAAGAAAGTACAAGTTATTAAAGCAGTTCAATCAGTTTTAGGAATTGGTTTGATGGATGCTAAAAAAATCGTCGACACATTACCTGCAGTGGTTAAAGAAAATGTTAACTCAGAAGAAGCTGAATCAATTAAATCTACATTGGTTGCTGCTGGTGCTGAAGTTTCAGTTGAATAATTTAAACAAAAATTTTAAAACACCCTATCTTTGTAGTGGTGTTTTTTAAAAAAATAAATAAGCTTTCCTTTTAGTTAAAATATTAAGATATAATAATACTGAAAGGATAAATGAAGAAGACATTAATTGATTTATTTGCTGGATGTGGTGGGTTAACTTATGGTTTTTATCACTCTGGTTTTAGGATATTAGATACCGTAGAGTTTTGACAACCTGCAATAGATACATATAATTTAAATTTCAAACAAAATGTTAAGATGAAAGATATAACTGACTCTGAAGTTTTATCCAATTTAAAAACTAACTTTGCAAATAATGTTGATTTAATCGTCGGTGGTTTTACTTGTCAAGGTTATTCAATGGTAGGAAAGCGTAGTAAAGACGACCATCGCAATCAACTTTATAAAATATACGATTCAAGTTATAAAAGATTTACAACCTAAATTTTTTGTCTTTGAAAGTGTTAAGGTTTTTTATTACTTAAAGAGCAAGATGTAAATTTAGTAGTTGATGAAATTATTGTCATGTTAAATTCGTTGGGTGTTATACATATTATGTTTTATTAGATTCTTCAAATTTTTGTATTGCACAAAAAATAAAAAAGACTTTAAAAGTTAAAAGTCCATTGAAGTCATATTCAGATGCGTTTTGTAGACAACTTTATATTGAATCTGCAATGACTGTCAAAGAAAATCATGATGGAGTTTACATTCGTCCGATATTACATTTGGTGATGATTTTGAGAACATTAGCAAGACTACAAAGCTTTTAAAGATGATTTTATTTTTACATTTTCAAAAATAAATAGTGTATACAAGTTTTGTCTAAGCTTTCATTAGAAATTGCTAAGTTAATCTTAATGATTTTTTTATGATTAATGTCTTATAAATAGAACTATTATATAAAATAAAGGAAATTATGAAATATTTAGAAATTAATTTTGAAAAAGCTGTTAGAAGTGTTTCTGACTTAAATTTTTTGCAAAAGAAAGTTAGCCAAATTCATAACGATATTGAAACAAAAAACGTCTTAGAAAAAGATTGATTGGGCTGATATAACCTACCAAGAGATTATGATAAGGATGAATTTAAAAGAATGCAACAAAAAGCAGATTTTTGAGCACAACAAGGAGTAGAGGTTGTTGTTGTTATCGGAATCGGCGGATCTTATTTAGGGGCTAAAGCTGGTTATGATTTTATTTATGGACCTTATTCAATAAACAAACCAAAAATGGAATTGTTGTTTGCTGGAAATGATATTTCAGCTGAAACAATGGTTGCAAAATTAAATTATGTTGATGATAAGAAGTTTGCAATTAATGTTATTTCTAAATCAGGGACCACCTTAGAACCATCAATTGCTTTTCGTGAATTTCGTAAGTTATTAGAAGTGAAAGTTGGTGAAAAAGCAAAGGATTATATAGTAGCAACTACAGATAAATCAAAAGGTGTGTTATATGATTTAGCAGTAGTAAAAGATTATGAACGTTTTATTGTTCCGGATGATGTGGGGGGGAGATTTTCAGTATTAACTGCTGTGGGTTTGTTTCCGTTTTTATGCGCAGGGATTGATGCTAAAGCGATTTTAGACGCAGCGCACTCAACCAATCTAGAATTAGCATCAGAACAAATTTCAAAAAATCCTGCTTATCAATATGCAGTGTTGAGATATTTAATGCATACAAAAGAAAATTATGCAATTGAAATGATGGTTTCATATGAACCTAAAATGCAATATTTTATGGAATGATGAAAACAACTTTTTGGTGAATCAGAAGGAAAAGATGGCAAAGGTTTATGACCTACTAGTTGTTTATTTTCAACGGATCTACACTCATTAGGACAAATGATACAGGAAGGAAATAAAATTTTATTTGAAACCGTTCTGACATTAAAAAATCCTAACAAAAATATTCATTTTATCAATGAAGAAATAGACTATGATAAATTAAACTATTTAGCAGGAAATAATTTACATAATGTGAATAATATTGCATTTGCGGCTACATCACAAGCGCATTTTCAAACAGGTAAAGTACCAATTATTCATCTTAGTTTTGATGCTTTTAATGAGGCAACATTGGGTGCATTATTCATTTTCTTCGAACGCGCTTTAACGATGAGTGCTTATTTATTAGGAGTTAACCCGTTTAATCAACCCGGAGTTGAAGTATATAAGAAAAATATGTTTAGTATGCTAGAAAAGAAATAAAAACCTACTTTTGTAGGTTTTTATTTTAATTCTGCATCTAATAATGCAACTACATCTTTCTCGTTTTCTAATTCTATGGCTTGACTTACGATTTGTTGCATTTTTTGAAATGATAAAGAGTTAACTAATTCGCGAGTTGCTAAAACACTTGAAGTAGACATTGAAAATTCATCTAAGCCAAGACCTATTAAAATAGGTATTGCTCGTTTATCGCCTGCCATTTCACCACACATTCCAACTCATTTACCGTGTTTATGTGCTCCGTCAATTATTAATTTAATAAATCTTAAAATAGATGGATTTAATGGTTGATATAAATATGAAATATTTTCATTCATACGATCAACAGCCATTGAATATTGAATTAAGTCATTAGTTCCAATTGACATAAAATCAGCATGTTTGGCAAACATATCAGATAAAATAGCAGCAGCCGGTGTTTCCATCATTAAACCAAGCTCAATTTGATTCATTGGTTTAATATTTTTGTTTGTTTTATATACTTCTTGATATGCTTGTTTATAAACTTCTTTAGCTGCTAAGAATTCTTTAACGTTAGTAATCATCGGAAACATAATAGCGACTTTACCGAATTCGCTCGCGCGGATTAAGGCTCTTAGTTGAGTTTTGAAAATATCATGATTTTGTAGACAAAAACGAATTGCACGATAACCTAAAAATGGGTTTAGTTCTTCAGGGAATTTAAAATATTTTAGAGTTTTATCACCACCAATATCTAAAGTTCTAATTACCACACGTTTACCATTCATTTTCTCAACAACTTCTTTATATGCTTGAAATTGTTCTTCTTCGGTTGGTCAATGATCATTATCCATATATAAAAATTCTGATCTAAATAAGCCAATTGCTTCTGCATCATTGTCTAAAACATTTTGAACATCTTTTGGTGTTCCGATATTTGCAGCAAGTTCTACATGATGTCCATCGGTAGTTAGTGAAGCTTTTCCTTTTAAAGCAGCTAATTTTTGTAAGTATTCTTGATATTTATTTTTTGCGTTTAAAAATTCAGTTTTTTGTTGCTCATCCGGATTAACAACCACTATTCCTTTTGAACCGTCTAAAGCAATTAAATCACCATTATTAGTAAATTGCATAATATTATTAGTTCCTACCACCGAAGGAATTCCTAAACTGCGTGCCATAATTGCAGTATGCGAAGTAGGACCACCAATGTTAGTTACAAAACCTTTTACGAATTGTTTATTTAATTGTACGGTTTGTGATGGGCTTAAATCTTCTGCAACAATTACTACTTCTTTATCGATAGCTGCTAAATTTGGTTCTTCAATATTATTTAATGCATATAATAATTTTTTTAAAACATCTTTAATATCTGCAACACGCTCACGCATATATTCATCATTAATTCCTGCAAACATTGTGGCAAATTCATTGTATACTTCATTTACAGCATATTCAGCGGTAAATGAATTATTTTTAATTTTATTCTCAACGCTTTCTATTGCGCTTGGATCTAAAACAAAACCAATATGAGCATCGAAGATTGCTGCGTGTTCTGGATCTGTTGCTAATTTTTGGCTCTCTAAAATTTTTGATACAACTTTTTCACGTGCTTGAGTATATAAATCTACTTGTTGTTGTGGTTGTGTTGTCATTTTTGTAATTTCGACAGGTAGTTCTTCAATTTTAAAAACTTCAGCAATTGCGACACCACGAGATGCACCAATTCCGGTTATTTTCATTTTCTCTCCTTAATTTAAGAATTTATATGAGTATTTTACAATAAATACAAAATTTAAACAAAAAATATTGAATAATTAAATTATAAGAGTTTTGCTGCTTGTGCATCTAAAATAAAAGTTACGTCTTTATGGGTTTGTAAAAAACTAGCAGGAACATCCGAAGTGATTTTTCCTTTGATGGCTTTTAAAATTGCGTCTGCTTTATTTATTCCGTCGGCTAATAAAATAATTTTTTTAGCTTTTAAAATTGTTCCAATTCCCATTGAAATAGCATTTTTAGGAACTGCATTTTTATTTGTAAAATATTTTTTATTAGTTTCAATTGTGCTATGTGTAAGTTGGACTTCGCGAGTTATATCATCAATTTTTGAGCCCGGTTCATTAAAAGCAATATGTCCGTTCACACCAATCCCTAAAATCATTAAATCAATTCCACCTTTTGCTAAAATTAAAGATTCGTATTCTATCGCATTTTTTGTAATATTTCCCAATCCGTTTGGTAGATTAATGTTTTCTTTTTTTATATTAATATGATTGAATAGCTGTTGATGCATAAAATAATGGTACGAACAAGGATTGGATTTTTTAATCCCAACATATTCATCTAAATTGAAAGATGTTACCTTGGCAAAACTAATTTCATTGTTTTGAAATTTTTTTATCAATAATTGATATGTTTTGATAGGTGAATTTCCAGTTGCAAAACAAATATTTAAATTTGGATTTTCTTTAATTTCTTTTGCGATCATATCTGAAGCATAAAGTGCTTGCTGTTCTGCATTTTCTTTGATGATAATTTTCATTTTTGCTCCTATTTTATTTTTTGACCGTTAATATAAACATGTTTTATTCGATATTTTGTATCCATTAGAACTAAATCAGCTAAATAATTTTTTTGAATTTTTCCAAGCTGATTATCTAAATTCAAATATTTGGCACTATTATATGAGGTCATTTTAACCACATCGCAAGGATGAACACCTATTTTAATAAGGTTTTTAAACGCATCGTGAATACAAATGCCAGAACCTGCAATAGTTTTGCTATCTTTCAAAGTTATTTTTAAACCTTTCTTAACCACCGCAATATCTCCTGAAATATTTTCTCCATTTTTATAATAAGCAGGTTTGATAGCATCGGAAATAGCTATAATCTTATCATATCCTTTGTTGATAAAAGTAAAAGTTAATGATTCTTTAGATATATGTAACAAATCAAAAATAATTTCTAAATAAACATTTTGATTCATTAACGATGCTTGTAATAATCCGGGATTTCTAGAATCAATGCCTGACATTGCATTTCATGCATGACAAACTGAAAAGCAACCATTTTCAAAGTATTTGTTAGCTAAATGCATATCAACATTACTATGTCCAATTGAACCAATAATTCCTAATTTTTTCATATGTAAAAATTCTTTTAAACCTACCATCAATGGATCAAAAGAAACTTTTATAAGTTTTTGTTGTGATGCTTGATAAAGTGTATTAATATCTTTAAGACTCGCTTTTTTAAGATATTCGGGCTTATGTGCTCCTTTTTTGGATGGTCCAATGAATGGGCCTTCCAAATGTAATCCTAAGTTTCTACTAACTCATTTTTTATTTTTGGAAACATTTTTTAATGCATCTAAAATTACTTCTCATTTATTTGTCATTAAGGTAGGCATAAATGCAGTAGTACCTTTTAAAGCAAGTTTTCTAGAAATAATTTCAACTGCTTTTTGACCTTGCATAATATCATAATTATAAAAACCATGAATATGTGTATCTATAAAACCGGGAACAACTATAAATTCAGGCTTATTATTTGTTATGATAATATCTTTAATTTTATTATTTTGAATTAAAATATTTGCACATTCAATAATTTTATTAGGGTTAATTATTTTCACGTTTTTAATGATTTGCATTAATTAATTTCCTTTCTTAAATTGTTTTTTGACCTTATTGATATCTTTTTAGTATTTTCTCTATTTTTTATAGTGTATAACTATTTTTATTTCAAAATTTTTACTTGAGGCTTAATACTAATAAACTTGCTTGTTAGATATAAATATTGTTTCGTTTTGTATTAATAATTAATGTTGAATTTATCTATATTTGATTTTCTAAAGATTAAGGTTCATTTACGTATTAAACATCACCTAAAGAGGTTAAATTAATTAGATATGTCATTACTTTTAATACTTTTTAAAGTTGGTTTAACTAAATAAAAATCAACTCGATAATTCTCTAATAATTATAAAAACTGCTTTTTGACAACCTGTCATAATATACTTCAGTTAATTATATATTTATCAAATGTAGGTTAAATAACTAGAAGACTTAAAAGATTAACTATTTTATTAATTATGATGAGTTTTGGTAAATTTTTGGATAAGATTTCTGTTTTTTAATTAAATTATCATATTTTTTTATAAATATTTGCATTTTATTTTTAAAAGTTAAATTAATGTCTCTGTGTTTATAAGGTTTAAATTTAATTTTTTTCAATATTTCTTTTTGTATATTTGAATTTTAATTACATTTTTAGAAATTGTTATCGAAAAGAAAAAAAGTTTCATAAAATTCTTAATTTATGTAGATTTTTTAAAAGAAGCTAAAAAATTTTTTTATTTTTAACTTCTTTTAAGCAAAATAAGTAAAAATAAATACATCTGTTATAAACTTTTTTATGAGTGACAAAACAAAATTATTAGCAATTCTCACTCTAATATCGAGGTAATGATGCAAAAAACTAAATCAAATAATTTAAGCATAATGTTTAATAAAATTGGTAACAAAATAAAAAAACTTCATTGGTCACAATGAGTTTACGTTTGATTATGAGCTTTATTTTCTTTTTTATTAATTACATTGATTGTACTTTTCGGAAGCTATAAAGGATTTGTTATTACTGATGAAATGAAAGCAACAAAGCATGTAGCGCAAATGCAAGCTTTCAATAAAATTAGATCTGATGTTATTGCATCCGTAGCTTTTGTTTTCACTATTGTATTTTTTAATGCGATTATTTTTACAGTTATTTCGCACGGATTTATATTAAAAAAACTAAAAATAAATAAAAAATTTGGAGGTAAGAAATAATGAATATAAATACTACCACCAAGACAAATACAAAATCATTGAAATTAAAAAATCTTTTTTTTGGTAATTGAATGAAAAAGTTATCAAAAATAGGTTCTGCTTTAATGTTTCCAATCGCTGTTTTACCCATTGCAGCTATCCTATTAAGAATTGGTGTTGAAATTCCAACTGATTCAACTTTCGGAAAATTTGTGCAAATATTACTCACAAAAAGCGGAGATATAGTTTTTAGTAATTTATACATTCTTTTTGCTGTAGGTGTAGCATTTGCGTTTACAAAAGATAAAAGAGGTGAAGCGGCGTTTGCCGGATTTTTAGGAATTATAATATTATCAGCCATTATGGTTGAGTTAAGTGATTTATATTATGGATCATTATTTAGTCGTTCAATAGAAAGTTATGCCACTGGCTTTGATTCTGAAAAATATAAGAAAGAAGGAATCAAAGAAATTGTAACAATTATTAATTTACGGACCGTAAGTGGATTTACGTCAATTTTTGGTAAAAATACTTCTGCGGTTTTGTCAAATAATGTATTGAATGGTATTGTAGTAGGTTCCATTGTTGCTTGAGTATATAATAGAGCAAATAATGTTTCGCTACCAAAAGTATTAGGATTTTTTTCCGGAAAAAGATTAATACCTGCACTTTCTATTATAGTAATTATCATTTTTTCAATTATATGAGCTGCAATTTTCCCTTGAATTGGTTATGTTATTTATAAAATTTCACAAGCAATGTCTAATTCAGTTTCAAGTCTTTCGGATAACAAAAGTAATAATACAACATATGATTTATCGGTAGGAGCAAGATTTACAAGAGCTGGAATTATGGGTGGATATGGTTTTATAAATAGACTTTTGATTCCATTTGGCTTGCATCATATTCCAAATAATATCTTTTGATTCTCATTAGGTACTTTCCCGTCTGAATTAGATCCAAGTCAAACGGTATCCGGTGATATTAATATTTTTTTAAAGGGTCGAGCGGTAGGAAATCCTGGCGGAATTTTTCAAGCCGGCTTCTTTCCGATGATGATGTTTGGATTGCCAGCATTAGTCGGTGCGTTTATCTTTACCGCAGAAACCAAAGAACAAAAAATTAAGGTTGCTTCACTGTTTGGATCGGCAGCACTAGTTAGTTTTTTAACCGGAATTACAGAACCAATTGAATTTGCATTTTTATATGTTTCTCCACTTCTTTATTTATTTCATGCATTATTAACCGGAATTTTTGCTTTTGTAACTGGAGCATTTGGAATTCAATTAGGATTTGGATTTTCAGCGGGATTATTAGACTATATTCTATCGATTCCTAAATCATTAAGAATTATTAATGAATCAGGATATTCAACATTAAATACTGTATTAGCAAATCCGGGCTGAATTTTCTTAATTGGTGCAACTACTGCGATTGCTTATTTTGGAATTGGAGTTCTTAGTATTAAAAAACTTGGATTATCTACACCGGGGCGTAAAGAAGGAATCATTCGTTCTGAAGAAGAAACAACCACAACAATAGCCACAGAAATAACAAATCCTGGTCTATCAGAAAAGGCTAAAAAAATAGTTGTAGGATTTGGCGGTTGAGATAATATTATTGAATATGAAAATTGTTCTACACGTTTGAGATATGTTGTAAAGGATGGTTCATTAGTTTCTGAAGATGTAATTAAGAGAGCGGGCGCTTTTGGTTTAGTTAAAGTTTCTGATAATTCATTTCAAGCAATCATAGGTGTAGAAGCAGAAAGTTTAAATAACCAGATCACATCGCATAAGGGAGAGCCTTTAGAATAAAGTTCAAAAAATAGACTTACAAGTCTATTTTTTGATTTCATTTAAAATACTATTAATACGCTCTTTTGTAGGTTCAAAAACTAAGAATGTTCCAGCAACACAAGCGTCAGCGCCTGCTTTAAAACATTTTGGCCCAGTAATATCATTTATTCCACCGTCAACTTGAATTAAAAAGTCTAAGCAATCACGTTGGCGGAGTAACTTCAGTTTTTTAATTTTATCTAACGAATTATCAATAAATTTTTGACCCCCTTTTCCAGGCTCAACAGACATTACTAAAACCAACGTTAAACGGTGTAAAAAATTGATGATTTTATCTACGGAAGTATTGGGTTTGAGAGCTAAACCGATTTTTAAATCATGGTGATTTTTTTCTAAAAAATTTTGAAACTTATCTAAATCATTTTCGATTGCTTCATAATGAAAGGTTATTATATCCACATCATTTTTAAGTTTATCAATATATCCATAAGGGTTTTCAACCATCAAGTGCACATCTTTAATATGTGATAAACCATTTTGATTAATGTTAATAATTTCATTGATTTCAATAGCGGTATTTGCAACAAATTTAGCATCCATTACATCATAGTGAATTCATTTGATTCCGTTTTGAACTAAAGTGTTGGCTAAACTTAGTCTTTTATCTTTTTCTACATTTAATAAGCTAGGTGTAACATATCTTTTCATTAGTATTTTTCCTTTTTGATTTCGTTTAATAATTTTAAATAATTGTCATAACGAAATTGTGGGATTGAATTATTAATTACTGCTTGTTTAATGGCACAGTCTTTTAAATTTTCATTTTGATGTAAACAACTACGATATTTGCAATTTTTTGACAATTGTTTAAAAATTTTAAAACTTTGTGCGAGTTCAATTTGACTTAAATTAAGTTCTAGTGACGAAAAACCAGGGGTATCAATTAACCATCCGTTTTGAACTTTTAGAATACTGACAACACGAGTTGTGTGTTTTCCGCGTCCTAGATGCCTAGAAATTTCCTGTGTTTGAAAATTAAATTTTCCTAAAATATTTAAGGTTGTAGTTTTACCTACTCCACTTTGCCCCATAAATAAATTATATTTATCTTTTAATATTTTTTGTATTTGTTGTAAGTATTTTGGATTTTGATTATTTATTAAAATTACTGTATATCCCAATGATTGGTATGAATTTAATCAATGCTGACTATTTTGCATGTCTAAATCAGCTTTACTGATACACAAAATTGGTTGAATATCTTTTACTTCAGCAATTGACATATATTTATCAACTAAGTAGCTTTGAAATTTTGGTTCTAAAATAGACATAAAAATAAAAATTTGATCAATATTAGCAACTTTTGGTCGAATTAACGAATTTCTACGTTGACAAATTTCAGTTATTTGTTCGTTTTGAATTTTAACATCATCACCAACTAACGGACTTTGTTTTAAAAAACGTAATTTACCGCTTGCGGTTACTTTTATAACTTTTTGTCCTTGTATACAAGTATAAACACCTGCGACAATGTTGTGGACTTTGTAAATATTTTCCATTAAATAACTCCTGCGTATTTAGAAAAACCGACCACTAAACCGATAATAATTAAAATAATTAAAATACAACTTCCTAAAAATCATGGAGAGTTTAAAAAATCAATCAATGTTTTTTTCTCTTTCATGGTTTTGCGAGAAATTAGTTTTTGAATCTTGTTGTGCGGTTTTAAACTTTCGCCAACATCTCGTCTCATTTCTGCTGCACTTTGATAACGATCTTTTGGATCTTTTGCAGTAGCTTTAGTAATTATATTAACAACTGAATTTGGAACATTATCCTTATAACGGCGAATATCAGGGAAAGGTTCAGTATTGTGCATATAAATTGTATTTAATTCGTTGTCACCTTTAAAAGGCAAGGTGCCTGCAATCATTTCAAAATACAACACCCCTAAAGCATAAATATCGACTGCTTTTGTAATTTTTGAACCCACGCGACTAAATTCAGGTGCAGCATAATAAGGGGAACAAACCACTGCATTAGTTTTGGTCAAACCAGGATTATCTTCTGAAATAGAAATTCCAAGATCAATAATTTTTAAATTATAATCATCAGAAATCATAATGTTTTGTGATTTAATATCACGGTGAATAATTCCGTAATTATGTAATTCGTCGATGGTATCTGCAAGTTGGCGGATATAATTATTTGCTCTTGTAATATTTAATTGACGTGATTTTTGTAATACGTTATAAAGTGTATCGCCTTGAATATATTCCATTAAATAAAATTGTTCGTCATCATCGAAATGATATGAAATTAATTTTGGAATATTGCGATGATTTATGTTTTCTAATAATTTAATTTCGTTTCAAAATCGCATTTTATTACTTTGGTTATTATCATTTAAACGATATTTTAATGCATATTGTTGGATGTTGTGCGAATCTTTAGTTCTAACTAAAAAAACCATTCCCATTCCGCCTTGGCCAATAATTTTTGTAATATTATATTTTTTGAAAATTATAGAATCCTTAGGAATTCCAAAATTATTTTTCATTATTTACCTCAATTAGCGCAACTGATATATTATCGTTTGATTCTTGCAATAAGGCCTTTTTGATAATTTTATTAACGGTTTTTTTTAAATCTTTGTTTTGTGAAATTATGGCTTCTAAATCAATATGGCTGACGAACTCATGCACACCATCAGAAGTTAAGATGATCTTCTTAGTCATATCAAACATTGTTTTTTTTATTTCAGTAATATCGATTGTAGTTTCTAAATTTGGACCAATAGCACTAGTTAAAAATCTTGCATATTTTTCGTTTTCAGTGTTTAAATAATCAAACCCTGTTGCGTCTCATTTTTGTGCTAAGTTTTGATCGCTAGTGATTTTAATTAATTTATTAGAACGTAAAAAGAAATAACATCGTGAATCACCGACGTTAAAAACAAAAATTTTTTGTTGTTTTGGGATAATTAAACATCCTACTAAAGTTGTTCCCATATCAGTCATTTTAAAATTATGTTTAGCCAACTTTTTTAATTCATTTTTGGCTTCAACAACTGAATTTTGAATAAATTGTTTGATTCGTAGCGTGGATGTAGGGATAAAATTATTGATAAAATTTTGCCCCATTAAGTTTACAACTGTGTTTGAAGCAATTTCACCAAATTTATGGCCACCCATTCCATCACATAAAATAGCAAAAATGCAATTTTCTTTTTCAAAAATTGCAATACTATCTTCGTTTTTTTCTCTTACATTTCCGATTTCACTTTTAAAAAAATACTTAAACAAGTCCTAGCTCCTTGTGCAAGATTTTTCTTATTTCTTCAGCTGCTCGTTCAGGAATATCGTTTACAACTTTATATTTAAAAAATTCTAATTCTTTTAATTCTGATTCAGATTTAGCTAAGCGATCTTTTAAGGTATGATGGTTTTCTGTTCCGCGACCCAAAATGCGCTTTTTTAAATCGCTAAGAGAAGGCGGAAGCAAAAAAATTGTAATTAAATTATATTTGTTTGTATTTTTTAGTGAAAATTTTTTAATAATTTGTTTTGCTCCTGTGGTTTCAATTTCTAAAAAAGGAACTTTTTGTTTATTATGGATTTTATCTAGCTCTGAGTATAGAGTCCCATAATAATTATTTAAATGATATGAAAATTCAATAAATTTATGACTTTTAATGTGATCACGAAAGGCATCAACATCCATAAAATGGTAATGTATTCCATTCAACTCACCATTTCTGGGTTTACGAGTGGTCGCAGAACAAGAAAGTGATAAGTTTAACTCATCGAATTCAAATAATAGACGTTCAATTGTGCCTTTTCCAACTCCACTCGGACCTGAAAAAATTATAATTGGTTGTTTGGTTTTGTTATTGATTTTCATAAGTAGATTAATTATAGCACTTTTATTAGTTTTTTGTAGATTAATAAGACATAAAAGAATTCATATTTTAAGGTTATTAAGTTAAATAAGTACTTTTTATAGTTTTTAAAAAGTTGTGTTAAAATAAAAATTTCATTAAAAATATTTAAAAATAAGAAAATAATATAAAATATTATTTTATAAGGTAAAATATGTTTTATAAATTCTATAAACCATCGAACGTATATTCGAATCAAGAAATTCGTAAATTAGGAAAAAAAATAAATGCCAAAAAAATTGGCCATAGTGGAATTTTAGATCAACTAGCAAGTGGTTTAATGATAGTTGCTACTGATTCAGATACCAGACTCTTAGAGTATTTAAGTGATAAAAATAAAGCTTATATAGTAAAAGCGAGGTTTAATTATTCATCTAATACTTTAGATACTATGGGGGAGATAAAAAAAGAAAATTTTCAGTTAATCTTTTTAGAAGATTTAATTAAGGCAGTTGACACTGTATCAAAAAGAAAAACTCAAATTCCACCTTTATATAGTGCTAAAAAAATTAATGGAAAGCGAGCTTATAATTTAGCACGTAATAAGCAAACTTTTGAATTGAAACCACAAAATATTGAGGTTTTTGATTATAAAATTTTAGATTTTAATTTTGAAAAGCAAGAATATACAATATATTTTTATGTAAGTGAAGGAACTTATATCCGTAGTTTATTAAGCGATATCGCAAAAGAATTAAATAATGCATCTGTAATGTTTGAGCTTAAACGAACACAAGTAGGTAAAATTAAATTAGGAACATTAAAAGCTTCGGAATTTCAATCACTTGAGATTGATAAATTGTTTGAAATACCATATTTTTTCTTAAATTTACATCAAAATCAACAACTTAAATATGGTAGAAATTTTAAGTTTAAACACATTGATTCTTGTATAATGTTTTTAAATTCGAATAAAGAAGTTGTTTGTGTTGGTGAAGTCAAACAGGAAGTTTTTTATCCTCGGAAAATATTTTTAGAAAGGTTATAAAATGAAATTAAAAGAAATAATTAAAATAGCTGCTTTCGATATTGATGGAACTATCCTACCCAATGGCACAACTTTATTTTCATCATCTACTAAAGAAATTTTTAAAAGACTAAAACAAAATCATATTACAACTGTTTTAGCAACCGCACGCGATTTTGCAACAATTGGTGATTTTTTAGAGCAATTACAATATGTTGACTATTTTATCGGTGCAAATGGAGCATTTATCTGAGATGTTAAAAATAAGCAATTTATATATAAAAATACCCTTAAAAAAGAGCAAGTAGTTCAACTTTATGATAATTTTGCAAACAATATTAGTGGGTTTTTGATTACAGATTTTGATAAAGTTTACATTTCACCACAGACAAGCACAAATTCTTGATTTATTAAGCCGTTTGAAGCAAATTATAAAAGTTATGATGAAGCGCTTTTAAGTAAAACCGACCTATATTTAGTGACTATTAATTCAAATGATCCAAAAAAATTGTCAGAAGAAATGCAAAAGTATATTAACCAACATCAATTAGAAATGGAGGTTTCCTCAAGGTGAACAAGGGGTTTTTATATTGCACCCATTGATGTTACTAAAAGTAGTGCATTGAATGTTTTGTGTTCTAAATTAAATTTTTCTTTAAATAATTTAATTGCTTTTGGTGATAGCTCTAATGATTTTGAAATGATTCGCGATGCTTACTATGGTGTTGCTATGGAATGTGCGAATGAAAAAATTAAACAAGTTGCAAAAGATGTTGCTTTAGATTGTGAATTTGATGGTGCATACTTAAAGTTGAAAGAATTAAACTTAATTTAATGTCTGATTTAATTATTTATGATTTAAATAATTTTAAAACCCAAGAAAATGACATTTTTATTATTGGTTCATTTCAAAGTTTTCATATTGGACATTATCAACTTTATAAAAATATTGAAAATAAACAAGGTCGCAAAATTATTGTAACATTTAGCGATGATCATAATTATAAATATAAACATGATGTTTATATGCATGATGATGCTAGGTATTTAACATTATCAAATTTAAAAATTGATGCAATCGTTGAATTAAATTTTTCTAATATTAAACACTTGAGTGGACCTGAATTTTTAAATAAAATTACACAAGGACATAATGTTAGTGTAAGCGTTGGTGCTGATTTTCGTTTTGGTCAAAATGCACAATGAACATCGGAGGATATTGTTAAAATTTTACCTACAATAGATGTTAGTATCGCTGAGATTTATAAAATTGCAAATGTTAAGATAAGTACTAAAATCTTGCGTGAAGCATTATATGGTGGTAGATTTCAATTCATCAATTCCGTTTCGCCATTTAATTATTTATTGTTAGGACGTTTAGAAAAAAAGAATTTTTCAATGCAGTCAAATTTAATCGATTTTCCAAGTGGTTTATATTTAAGTATTTTATATTTTAAGGATTGAGGAATTCAAGTTATTTTACATAAAAATAAAGATGGCCAAATTAGTTTTAAAAATATTGAACAACACAACTTATATTCTATTGATAGAATAATTGGTGATGTGATCGTTGAAATATTACAAGAGTTAAGATTTATTAATTCTGATGATGATGTTAGCATAACAAAAGATGATTTAAAAAAGGCAAAAAAAGAATTTATAAAATTGGCTGAAAGTGATATAATAAACAAGCAAATTTAAAAATACAAACATAAATTTTAATCTGGGTTTAATTATACTTTAATTAACACTCGGTTAAAACATAATATACAAGGAGATATTATTATGGTTTCAAAAGCAAGAAAAGCCGAATTAATCAAAAGATTTGGTAAAAATGCAAAAGATACAGGTAATTCATCAGTACAAATAGCAATTTTAACTGAAGATATTGAATCATTAAAACCGCACTTTTTAAACAACCCAAAAGATAATCACTCAAGAAGAGGATTCTTAGCAAAAATTTCACAACGTAAAGTTTTATTAAAACACCTTAAAGAAAAAGATTTTGAAGAATATAAAAAAGTTACTGAAGCTTTAAAAATTCGTAAATAAGGTATTTTTAGAAAGGTTTCTCAAATGGCTAGAAGATGTCAAATTTCAGGTGTTGGTCCACTTGTTGGTAATACACGTTCACATGCTATGAACGCTTCAAAAAGAAAATTTAACGTTAATTTACAAAAAGTAAGAGTAACAATTGACGGACAAAAAATGACTTTGCGGGTAAGTGCAAAAACTTTAAAAACTTTAAAAACCAAAGGTTTAGTATAAATAAAAATATAGTTTAAAAAACTGTATTTTTATTTAAATAATGGATAAACAATCATTACTATCAACACGTTTAATAGATTGTTAAAAAAGATGGTTATCAAAAACATGAAGAGAATGTGTTTGTTTCTATAATTTAAAATAAAAAATAAGTAAAGTAAATATTTATATTTTTATGATATAATAGGAAAGCTGTTTTTAAATTTAAATTATTTAAATATAAAAAAGTTCTTTGAAAACTAGATATATAAAACATGACAGTCAATTTTTTCGAGAGTTTGATCCTGGCTCAGGATGAACGCTGGCTGTGTGCCTAATACATGCATGTCGAGCGGAGTTCTTTTAGAACTTAGCGGCGAATGGGTGAGTAACACGTACTTAACGTACCTTTTAGATTGGGATAACGGTGAGAAATTATCGCTAATACCGGATACATTTAATATTTGCATAAATATTAAATGAAAGAAGCGTTTGCTTCACTAAAAGATCGGGGTGCGGAACATTAGCTAGTTGGTAGGGTAATGGCCTACCAAGGCGATGATGTTTAGCGGGGTTGAGAGACTGATCCGCCACACTGGGACTGAGAT
>NZ_SOCN01000005.1 GCF_004365095.1 Mycoplasmopsis mustelae | reverse complement strand
GAATATTCTCCGTATCGCCCAAAGAATAACATATTAGTATTTAAATCTGTGTATGTTTGTTTTTGTTGTTTTAATCACTGAATTAAATCTACGAATAATTTAGTTATATAATTTTCGTGTGTTACAGCTACACCACGTGATACAACTGAAAATTGACGCACACCTATTTGTAGCATTTGTGTCATTTTTTTGGTTAATAAATCAAATTGAGTTTTATAATCGGTATCATTTGAAACATCAAAACTTTTTAATAGATCAAATGAAAAATCAAATTGTACTTTGCTTTCTTTTGATGTTGCTAATACTTCTTTAAATTTATTTATTTCTTCTTCTGTATAAAGTTCTTGTCATTTGCTTGCTGAATTTTTACTGTCTATATTAGGTAAAATTAAATCATCAGGGCGGAAGATAAATGTGTTAAGTTTGTAAAAACTTGCATATTTCATAAATCCAATAATATCATCTGCCGAATTTCAACGGTTATTTGTTGTGTAATTTCCTAAATCGGTATAAGTATCTCAAAAGTATGCATCCGATACACCACGAACTTTTAAATCAGCATAATCTTTAATAGTTAGATTTCTTATTTTAAAACCATCTAGTTGGTTAAAGATATGTCATAAAGTAGTTGCCCCGTAAAAAGCCGCAGTAGCATCTTTAGCTAATAAAGTAATATAACTACCATTATTAAAAGTTCCGGCGTTTAACATATATGAGTCAAGTTTATTATCTAAAGTAGCATCAGGTGTTATTCCTAAAGTCTTTAATTCATTATCAACTAAGGTGTCAGTATCATCTTTAATACCAACTAAAATATTAGTTTTTCCGCTAACAATATTTCTAGATTTTGTATATGTTAAATTTCTCAATTTTAAAACTTGATCAAATCTAGCAATAGTTGCCGCATCAATTCCGTTTTCAAATACTAAGTTAACTTCTGGAGTAATTGATATACTTCCATCAGTATATTTAATATTTTGTACTTCTGGAAAAATATTATAAGTGATTTCTTGTTTAGTTGAAGTAGTTGTATTTGTAGAAGAATCAGATGTTGTTTCACCCGCAGCAACGGTAGCTACAGTTGCTAAAAGACCAAAACTACCTGCTGTGGAAAGCATATATTTGATTTTCTTTTTAATGTTCATTATTCCTCCATAAATTATTAAAAATAAGTTAATTAAATCTTTAAATTTTGTTTTTAAAAACTTAATTAATTAAATTCAAACAATTTATTAAAATTTATTTTTGTACTCTAATTTTAGTTTTTTTTTTTTTTTCAAAGGAAAAATGAAGATTTTTTTAAAATTATAAATTATTTTTAATTTGGTATTTTTAAAAGTTTTATAGATAAAAAAATCAAAACAAAAAAGTTTTGAAATTATAAAAAATCCCGTATTTGGCTAAAATACAGGTATATTGGTCAATTTAATTTATTATTATATTGTTCGGTTAACTTGTTTTAAGAAATCTTCGTTTGTTGTATCTGTTATTTCTTGTAACGAGTTAAGGACTACTTTTTGCTCTTTTTTACTTAAATCCGGGATAATAAAGTTTAAAGTAAGTTTTAAATCACCTTTACCGTATTTGCTTTCAATTCCTTTTTTTGGTATTCTTAGCACTTGACCAGATCGATAGTCTTTTTTAAGTTTAATTTTAATCTCACCATACGGACTCGGAACATTCACCTCTTTTTCTAACATTACATCAAAAACCGAAACCGGGTAATTTAGATACAAATCATTTCCTTTGCGTTCAAAATATTTATGTGGTTGAATTTCAATTTGAATATACATATCACCAGCAGGACCACCGTTAACACCAGGTTGTCCATAACCTTTTAATTTTAAAATAGTTCCATCTTCAATTCCGGCTGAAATTGGAATATTAACAGTTTTTAAATTCTTTTCATACTTATTTCCTTTACATAAAGTACATTTCTTTAAAATCTGTTTTCCGTTTCCGTGACAGCTATCACAAACCGCTTGTTGTTGCATTCTTCCAAAAATACTATTGATAACTTTATGTCTATAACCACTTCCGCCGCAACTACTACATACTTTAATATCAGCATTGCTTTCTGCACCACTTCCGCCGCAATGTAAACAGGTGTCATATTTATATAATTTTTCTTTGAGGGTATCACCTTTTAAAGATTGCATGAAAGTAATTTCTTGAACAAATTTAGTATCCGCTCCTTTTCTTGGATGATTTTCATTAGTTTTTGAACCACCTCTGAAACCTTGAAAAATATTTTCAAAAATATCTCCAAAGCCACCTGCAAAGTTAGAAAATCCACTAAAACCACCAAATCCACCAGGATTTTGTCCGTTTGTTGCTTCGTGTCCATATTGATCATAAATACTTCTTTTTTTAGAATCAGATAAAACTTCGTATGCTTCATTTAATTCTTGCATTTTTTTATCACTAGTACCATCTTTCAATTTATCCGGGTGATATTTTTTAGCCAAACTTCGGTAAGCTGTTTTAATTTCTTTTTCGCTAGCGTTTTTTGAAACACCTAACACTTCGTAATAATCTCTTTTGTTGCTCATAATATATCTATTTTAGCACATTTTTTATTTATTTGCTAATTTTTTAAAAGTAATAAAAAATAGCAGCTTCCTATTTTCACCTTCGGCTATCGTCGGCGTAAAGCGGCTTAACTACTGAGTTCGGAATGGTATCAGGTGATCCCGCTTGCTATTGCTACTAATAATATAGTACACGTTTTTTTAAAAAAACAAAATATTTTTTATTTTTTTATTTAACTAAGTTTTTAATGGCTTTTCAAAATTTTTCTGGTTCCACTTTTTTATTTGGTGATGAAATACCATTTAAATATCTAATACTTCAATACACAAAAACTAAAATTGCATCATTAGTACCTACAAACTTTTCGCCACGAGTTTCTACTTTATAAGGTTGCTTTAAATAAAAATAAATACAACGTTTTAAAATGCTTTTATAATAAAGTCTTTTACTAAAAGTTCTTCAAAAAGTAGCAGTTACAATATAATCTACAAATTTTAACCTTTGATCTTGAATTTGTTTTCTTCTTTTTTGCTTAATTATTAAATAAGCAGTATCAACACTGAATAATTTCAAACGTTCCTTATCAAAAGTTTTAAATTCTAAATCTGTAATTGATGAATTTACTTTAGTGATAATTAAGTAATATAAACTAAAGAAAGTAATAGGAATAAAAAACACCAATAAAGTTAAGTATAATCAAGTATGATAAGTACTAAAAACAGATTTACCCGATTTAATAACTTCTTCATCTGATATATTTTTTATTATGATTTGTTTTATAACTATTAAAACAAATAAAATAATTGCAGTAATTAAAAGTAAAAACAAAAAGACAAAATTACTTATTATTCAATTTTTAGTGGTGCGAAAAATTATTTGATTTAAATAATATTTGCGAACCAATAAAGCATCTAAGATGAATTTAAACCCTAATGCACCTAAAAGTATAAACAAAAATATTGATATTATTTCATTCATTTAAATTCCTTCCTAATAAATCATATAAAATCTTTACCAAATAAAAGCCGTAATATTATGTTAGCAATCTTTTCCTAAGCTATACCACCAGGCTTTAAAAACACTCAGATCATTTTTTTGATACAGTTAACCATAAGAAAATACGCACTTTTAATAGTCAAGATTGTTGATAATCGGATATAATCACAATTTTCAATATTCATCTTTTGTTAATAATTTTGTTCCTTTTTGTTATATAAATTATATAAAAATTAAGATAATATTTGTATTTAAGTTTTATAAATTTACATAAGACCCCTTTTATCTTAGTAATATGGAAAAAATGTGAAATATTTATTAAAAAACTAATGTTTTCACTTTATTTCCATATATATATATATATATAATATAATATATAAATTTTTGTGAAGAGGTTCCAATGGATGTGAGTTATACTTTTGAAAAAGTCAATAATTGACTTTTTGATAATTTAACAAGTGAATAAACAACTTAGCGTTGTGTTTTTCTTTAATCAATTTTCATAATATTGAGAAGATAGTTATCCAAAAAAATGAGGAGGAATTATGAAAAGCAAAAAAATAAAAGCATTTTTATCTATGTCTTTGTTGTCTGCTACAACTATAGCGGTAGTAGCTTGTGGACAAACTGCTAAAACTCAAGAGAAAAAAGATGAATTTGCTACTAAGAAAGAGAATGCACAAAGTCTCTTAAACCAAATTCAAGGTGATAAAACTAATTTAACCAAGCAATTAGCACAAGCTCGAACTGCTACTGAATTAGATGTAGTAATTACTAAAATACAACAACTTTTACAACAACAAAATCCGCTTGCTGTATTAAAACAACAAGCAAAAGATGAGTTAGATACATTAAGAGATAAGAAAGATTATCAAAACCAAATTAATAGCGCAATTACAAAAGAAGCCTTAGAAAATATTATTGCGCAAATTAAAGAAGATTATAAGAATCAATCACCATTAACTGGTGATGAAAAAATAACTTCTGATAATCAATTTAGAGCATTAATTGATAAGGTTACCGAAGGCAATGAATTTAGTTTAGCGCAAATCAACGGATTTCGTAATGCAGATAGATCACAAACTACAGCAAAATATGTTTTAGAAAATCAAGGTGAATATGGTATTAAAGTTAAGCCAGGATTTACAGGTAAATTTAAAGCGCAATTAACTAATATCAATTATATAAATAACAATGAACAAGATTCACAAGCACAAGGCGCGATAGATATTTTTGTTACATTTACAAATCCAACAACTAACACCAATATAAGTAAAAACTATAGAATTACTGGTTTAAAAAAAGAGACCAATAATTTCATAACTCCATCTACTCCTAGTGGCGATAAGGTTTTAGAGTATATCAAAATGAATCAAGAACAAAGATATCAAAACGATAATACTGGATATGTCGAAGCTAGAAAACGTTTCTTAGGATCGGATTGAAAAAGTTTTCGTGATGGAGCATTTAAAAATGTAACCGATGAAGAAATTCAAAAATTTAATGCTAAAGCGAAAGAAGTTGGTGTTAGTGATTATGATAGTTCAGTTTATAAAGGATTTTCTACTCCAGTTTACAAAAATGATGGAAGTGTAGATGGATTAGTTATTAACCAAGGTTCTAATGGTACCATACCGTCATGAGCAGATACTTTTGGCAAAACTGATGTAAATAAATACCAAGGGTTAGCTCGTTTATTAACCAATGAAAAATATATCGATATAGCTAAACAATCTTTTTCAATTAACATTAACAATTATTTAATCTCACCTGATAAAGCGGTTCAAAATAAAGTAAAAGAACTACTTAAAAACACTGAAGGTGTCGAATTAAAGAAATTTATCGAACATATCAAAGATTCCAAAACCAAAAGCGAACTTTTAAATACCCTGGAAAAAACTACTGATGTTTCTGTGTTAGCAGAATTAAAAAATCGTACATATGAAACATTAGTTAAAGAAAACGGCGAAAATGCAGCGGGTGATTTTTACGTGAAATATAATCAAGATTATAAAAATCAAAAAATAGCAGCTGTAAATGCTTCTGATTTATCACAAGATGTAAAAACCAGAACTATTAATTTAATTCAAAAGAACAATAATCAGTTTGAATTATTAGCAAATAGTTATGGAAGTTTTGATAATATTAGTGGAACAATGTGAATTATGGATTATGAATTATCAAATGATAATTCATATCCTACTAAATTCTATTTTGGAACTAACTTACACGTAGCTGATGCAATTAAACCAGGTTTATTTAGTTCTTATTCAGTAACTAGATTAAGAAAAGAAGCTGAACCATTACTAAAAAAACTGAAATTAGTTGGTTTAAATAACTTTAATGATAAGGAAAAACTTTTTCAAAACTTTGCATTAAATCCGAATTCCATTTCTCGTGCTTTTGATGCCAGAGACTTTTTAAAAAGTAAACCGGCTGATTTTTTAGCTGCTAAACAAAAACAACTTTATAACGATGCAGAAGAATTTGCTGATTTTGCGGTTTTAGAAATTGATTTTTCCAAAGTAACTGATATTGCAAATGCATCAAATAATTCAGCATCTGCTAGTCAAGATTTGGCTAAATTAGTAACGAATGATTATAAAGATTGACCAGAAAATAAAAAAGTTAAATTCCTTTCAAATTCTTATTTAAAAGATTATCAAAAAATAGATTATCCACTAGCATCTGCTTTAAATGGTATTGATCAACTCTTTATTTTAGGATATCCGGCTGCCAATTCGGGTCAATGAAGAGATTATTTCTTAGATCAATATATCGATGCAGACCAAATTGCAGTTGAAAAATATTATAAAACCATTTGAACCAATGCTGATGCAGAATTTTATGATACTCAATTTACAAATTCAGATTTAAATGATAAAAATTCAAGCGTATATCAAAAACTCAATCGTGGAAATTTTTTATCATATAATTTAGGATATCGTTCATTTGCCTACAAACCCGGTATTACTGATGCATTTATTGCTGTTCCAGTTTTAACAAATAAGAATACCACAAATCCACTAGATAATCTATATCAATCTGATGATAATAAAAAATATATTAACTTTGGTCTAGAATATCTACCAAGATGATATTCCCCTGGTGGTGGAGCGTCCGGATCAAGTGTTCGTAATCAAGATAATAAATTAGTTGGAATTTATCATTTTTCAAATACCACAGCGCGTACTGGGTTAATTGCTGCGTTCCGTTCTGAAGGGTATGATTACCGAGGTTTATTTGGTAATTATAATCTCCCTCAATATGATTTAATTTATGGTGGTGGTAAAGATCAAAAAAATTCATACCGTCAAGCAATGCAAACTTTAGCTTCTAAGAGTAACCAAGCAACCAAAACCTATTTATTTCCAAATGGATTTACCGAACAACAAATACCAAATGATTTTAAATTTACAGATATTGTCAATAAACAAAAATAAGGAAGTTTATGAAATCAAAAATTATAGAAAATAAGCGCATTTATGATGACTATAGCTTGCATTTAGCCTCAAAATCACAAAGTTTATGAAGCGTTATTTATAAATATTTATTAGTAGTATTTTTTGTTATAGCAATGTTGGTTGTGCTAATTTTGTTAGATCGTTCAATATTTCCAACACAACTCTTGGCCACAGATAATGCTAATAAACCTTTAACATTCTTGTTTGATTTTGAAAACACCGAACTAAGACAACAAAATGCCACCATAATTTTACGGTTTAGTCCGCTAGTTTTTACATTTTTTTATGCTGTGTTTAAAAACTTTAAAAACATCGAGACTCAAAAAGAAAAGATCAATAAATATTTATATTTTTATATCTTATATTTTGCACTCGCACTCTCTTGTGTGATCTTGTTGTTCTTTTTTATTACTACTAATCAAACAAAAGAAATTCAAAGCATTAACAATGAAACCGGTCTAGTAACCACAACCCAAGTTGCAACCCAAAAATTAATTACTGCCGTAGATGCAAACCAATTGTTTTATATTTTAATTCCATTATTTCTTTTAAATACATCATTTGAAATCTACAATCATATTTATAAAAGACAATCAGAACCACTTTTATATGGATCTGTTTGACATTTATTAGTACAAATTTTCTCACATACTGCCTTATTAATCTTTTGTTTAACTAACATCTTTATTTGAATTTCTGCTTCAGATGTAAAAGCTCATCCTAATACATTCTTATTTGATGGAAATTGATATTGAAATAAAGTAGAAAACTTATTTAATCAAAAAACAATATTAAATTTATCCTTGATTATTCTATTTTTTGTTTTAGTTGGACTTTTAATTTTTGGAGCAAATATTAAAAAAGTTTTTAAAATAGTGGAAAGTCAAATTACAAAAAATTCATCCAAAGATAAATATGTCTTACATTTAGCGCTCTTAATTATGCTATTAATTACTTTTATCAAAGTAATGACTATTGATGTGCGTAATTTAACACCAACCATTGGTCAAAAAGAAACATATAATTACTTTTACGTTCTCTTTATTGTGGTTGCGCTTATTATTGTGATTTTATATTTTGTATTAGTTGAATTCATGTATGCAAGAAATAAAAACAATACATTATTAACTATATATATGTCTTTAGCACAAACTTTATTATGAGTGTTGATGATGGTTTCTATTTTTGTCATTAAAAATCCAAGTGATTATGTTTATAATACTTTTAGTAGTGTGTTATTATCTGTCATTATTTACATTCACTATGTTAAACGCGTTAAAACTATTAAAACCTGAACTTCTTATATGATTATTATTGCAATTTCATTGCATTCCATTTTGTTATTCTTATATGCTTTAAATCATATTTTGATTGCACAAGATAACTTCTTATTAGTTTCAACACCTACCCCGATTTCACTGCTTAAAATTATCACTATTATCAATTTTGTTTTTGTTGCATTGTTTTATTTATCTGCATTAAGTATTACCTTTATTTCACTACAAAAAATTGATTGATTAAATAAAAAATCTAAGGAGTAAAAATGTCTAAAAAAGAAATTAAAGAAACACAGCAGTTATTAGATTTATATCATGATTATAAATATATTAAAAATTCGCAGTTTTATGTTTCGAATAAAAAGTTTTTTGCTTCAGTGTTGTTAAAATTGAATTCTAGTTTTAATTCTGAAGAATATAAAGAATTTAATGCCAAGTTAAATAATGCATTAGCAAAACACCAGGATTTACTTTTTGACTTATTTGTTATTACATTTAATTTAAACTTAAAATATAGTCAAAAACTTTTAATTCCAATGCTAACTAAAAATCAATCATCGAATAATTATGCAGAAGTCTTTACCACAGATTTAAAACCAAAAACAGAAACAGAAGTAGATTTTTATAACCTTGAGCAAAGCGAAAGCGATTCAACAACTGAAATTACCCTTAACTCAGATTTACTTCCGCAAAGTCACAATCAAAAATACATAGATTTAGTTAATATGATCAACCAACAACTTTTAGAACTCTTACAAAAAGGATATGCTGTTGAACTCATTCCAAATACTTTAATTTTTGTTTCTAAACAAAGTCAAACCTTAAAAATTTTCTTTGATAAAGTGTGAGCCACAGAAATTTAAAATGCATTTAAAAGATATTATTCAAAAGAAAAACAACCTTGAAAACATCAAAATTAAGGTTAATAATGATAAAAATATTTTGTTAATTTCAATTATGAAATTAACACGTAAATTAACATTTTATGTTGATAATGCTTTATTAAATGTGCAATTGATGAATGCATTAAAAAACAAATATCACATAAAAAATAACTTTATTGAAGAAAATACCTTTTTGAAAAAGTTTAGAAATTTAACTAAATCACAAAAACTCAAAAACCTAATTTCAAAAGAAAAAGAACTTTATATTTATCTAACTGAAGAACAAAAATATGGAACCGATTCATATAGCCGTTATGAAAAAGTTATTTTAGAAAATATAACCAATAAAAATGTTGATTTCATTTTAATTGGAAATCGTGCTATTTCATTTGCAAAACAAAATAATTTAAATGTAATTAAAACCTTTAAAAATTCAGCCGTACCAAATTTAGCTAAAATCTTAACTCAACTTACTAAAATTTTATATTTAGACAGCGATTATACTAGAGTACATTTTGTTATAAACTCTAATAAAAACTATAAAGAAGCTTTTACAATTTTACCTATTAGCAATTTTGATGTTGATAAATTACTTCATATCGACTTAGAAAATGAGTTTGATAAAGTTATTCAAGATTATAAAATTCATCCTAATATTGAAGGGTTTATAGATAATCAAGTTTCAATTTTTATAGAAAATGCAATTAACTCGTTAATTATTGAATCCTCATTTTATAATGCAAAAAACGCTTTAGTTGCGGCAAACAAAAAAAGTAAGCAATTGGATGAAGAAATTTTAAAAGTATCTAAACGTATTAATCGTGTGAAACAAGAAAAGCAGATTGAAGAAATTGTGTTATTAACCAAGAAAAAGAAAACTATTTTTGAGGAAAACAATGACTAAAACCCTAACGATGTCGTTTTTAGATAATAAGTCCCTTAGTTTAAAAGAATATAGCTTATTTATCAATCATTATAACGAAAATAATTGAATTAAAATACAAACTAATTCAATTACTGCTTTTCCAAGAATGCTAGTGAAATTTGTGCATAACAATAACAAAAATACCTTTTTTATGTTTTTAAAAAATGTTATTATCGTAAGTAAAGAAAATGAAATTATTGTTAAATCGCTTTCTGATATTCACTTTTATAAACAAAGCAAAGAAAAACAAAATTATAAACAATACATTAATGAAATAAAAGATCAAATGTTTAAACTAAAAGCAATGCAATATGTTGGTTTAAGTGTTGATGAAACTATTTTACTAGAAGATTTACATAATGAACTTTATGAACTAGAATTAAAACAGTTGTTAAATATTAAAGAAAGGGATGCTTATGAGTAGAAAAGTTAAAAAATTACTAAAATGTATCTCTTTGATTTCTGTAACTGCCAGTCCAATTGTTGCTTTATCAATGCAAATAACAACACAAGTAAATATCAATAAGGCTGATAGTACACCTAATAACCCTGAAAAACCAGATCCAAAGCAACCCGACAAACCCAAACCTACGGTAGCACCAAATTTTAAGGATTTTGCAAAGATAGCGAAAGATAAAATCAAAATAACCTTAGCTTCGGTTATTGATACAATCATAGCTAATTTGAAAAATGAATTAGAAAAACTACAAGTAAATAAGGATAATGCTAAGCCAACCGATAATGAAGGCTTATTAACACAAATTTCAAAAGAAACATATTTAAACCAATTTTTAGATTTTTTGCAAACTAATAAAACTAAGATTGCTGAAAATAGTAAAGACTTTGGAATCGATACAATTTTTCCAAAAATAATTTCTCAAGATGAAAAAATTAATAAAGGTAATGTTACTTTTAACGGACAAACTTATAACAATGTTTCTTTAGGAACTACATCAAATACTGACTACATAAATGCTTTAAAAACAGATAAAAAATCTGAAATTAAATTTAATGAAGAAAATACAGTTAATGCAATCAAGAAAGATGAGTTAGATCAATATTTAGTCAAATATGGCGATCTTTTATTTAAAAATTTACAACAAGTTTTCTATGATACAAATGATATAACAATTTATCAAAAAGATTTTAATTTAACTTTTGACAAAGGTAATTATAAAATTTCAAACCCTAAAGGATATAAAAGTTGAAAAGATTACTTTATTGATAAGATTAAGCCAAGATTTACGGCATTTGATCTAAAGGCAAACCAAGAAATAACTACTGAACAACAACAACAACAGCAACAGCAAAAACAACCAGATAAAAAGAAGCCAGACAATCCAAGTACTCCAGGTTTACCGTCTGTAGATAAACCAATTGAATATATTCCGCCGGAACAACAAATTCAAAAATTACCTACACTTATCCCAAATATTTCATATCAATATGCAAAAATGACAACAACACAAGTAAAACAACTTTGAGATGTTTCAACACCCGAAGTTAGAGAAAAGATTTTTTTCTTTGCTAACCCGATTAACACTAGATATGAATATAAAATTACTGATCTACAATTAGAAGATACTGAATTAGAAGTTACACAACCGGATGGAAGTAAGGCAAAAAAACTCTTAAAAAACCAACTAGTTCCGACAATTGAAATTGTAGATAGAATTAACGGAAACCATCGTAGTTCACCGATTGGGCCGGAAGGTTTTAGTTGAGATAATGATGAACTAACTAAGCGTTTTGAATTTTTATATCAACAACAAAATCAAGCACTGCAAAATGCTTTTGGTAGGTTATATACAGCTTTAGGTATTGATGATAAACTAAATTATGATGATTTACAACATCAAGATATAACTAAAGCATTATTTGGTATGGTTACTGTAGCTACTAACTATTCTAATGACAAAAAAACCTTTATAGATTCACAACAAAATATAATTAATGAGTATGCAAATAAAATTTCTAGTGATGTTGATTTAACTGAAAAGTCTGCTATTAATCAAAGATCACAAAATACTTTTTTAGCTTATGTTCTAACTAATTTAAAAACAGCAAGAATTCAAGAAACAGGTTATTACGCAACTTTATCACAAGCATTTGAAAAGCTTTTATTGCGTGCTAAAGCATTCTTATCGATAGCAATTAATAAAACTACCGTTGAAAATAACTTAAAAAACAATAATTTTAGTAGTAAGACCTTTAATGAATTTTTTAAAGAATTAGAAATAAATGTTTATAAACTTAAACAACTTTCACAGCCCTTACAAAGCACCTTTAATATCTTAAATTGATACGATAGCTATATTACCGAATTAAGCTTAGTGTCGGCAAATATGCGTTCTTTATATCAAGTTTTACAACCCAAAGACATTACTGATGAAAAAAATAAAGAAGTTTTTATTAAAGCCTATGAAAATATGCAAGCAGTTTTAAATGAACGTAATAAAAAAAGTGATTTATTACTAAGAAATATTGGAATTGCTTTGTTAGTAATTGGTGCGGTATTTAGTATAACAAATGCAATGGCATATATCGTTAATTTTAAAAATAAAAATAAAAAAATGAAAACTATTTATATAATAACTGCAATAACAATTGTGTTATTTTTAGCAGTTGGTTCTGTATTTTTAGGAATCGGATTGAAAGGAATATAATATGCAAAATCCCAAAATTACATCTATTTTTGATTATATAGTAGAAGTTTCTGGCGAATTTCCTTATAAACAAAGACAGTTTTATCACCTTAAAGATAATCCTGAATGCAAAATGATGTTAATTAATGCAACTAAAGATCGTGCGTTCTTGATTGCAAATACTAAAAACCATGATTTAAAAATCAATGTAGAAGTGATTTTAGACAATGATGAAGCGCGTTTGGATACCAATGATGAATACTTTGGTAAGGTTATTGATATTGATGGAAATGTAATTTTACCGCAAGCACATAAATTTAAGAAACCCACTCCACAAGGGGCTAAAATTTTTGAATTAGCACACGATTTGACCACCGTAAAAACTTTAAATGAACAACTTTTTACTGGAATAGTAGCAGTTGACTTACTAATTCCGATTGGTAAAGGACAGCGTGAATTAATTATTGGGGATCGTCAAACCGGAAAAACACATATTGCTTTAAATACAATTATTAATCAAGTTAGCAACGGAGTAAAATGTGTTTATGTTGCAATTGGTCAAAAACGTGAAGCTATTTCAAGGATTTATAATACTTTAGAGCAATATAACGCATTAGCAAATACAATTATTATTGATGCACCATCTACTAGTGCTTTTGAACAATATTTAGCACCTTATGTAGGTATGGCACATGCTGAAAATATTTCTAAAACTGATGATGTTTTAATTATTTTTGATGATTTAACTAAACATGCAAATATTATCCGCGAGATTGCTTTACTAACCGATCGTCCGGTTGGTAAAGAAGCAATGCCTGGAGACACTTTCTTTTCACATTCACAACTACTTGAACGTGCCGGTTCTTTTGTGGGTCGTAAAACTATTACAGCACTACCAATTTTGCAAACTGTAGACGGTGACATTACTTCATTAATTGCTTCAAATATTATTTCTATTACTGATGGACAAATTGTAACTAGTGCTGATTTGTTCTCGCAAGGAGTTTTGCCTGCTATAAATATCAATTTATCAGTATCCAGAACTGGTTCAAGTGTGCAGAGTCGTTTAATTACTAAGGTTGCAGCAGATATTGGAAAAATCTTTAAAGAATATAAAAGACACCTTAAATTAGCGATGTTAGATTATGACTTTAATAAAGAAACATCATTGCTAATTTATAAAGGAAAAATGATTGACAAGATGTTTAATCAAAAAGGATTTATTTTGTATTCACAAGAATTTGTACTCTTTATGTCTAAATTAATCTCATGAACCATTTTAAAAGGGATTAAAGATGAACAAAAAGCTTTATTATTTTTAAATAAACTAATTGAAATAGATCCGGATGCTAAAAATACTTACCATACTATAATGAATGATCTAAACTACGATGATAGTTTAGCAAAAGCTTATTTCGCTTGTGCGTTGCGTCAATATTCGCAATTGTTGAATTTAGGTTGAGAAATTGAAAGCGAACATGAATTTGTTGAAATTTCAGATAATACACTAAATGAAATTGCTGTAATGTTAGGAGATAAATAATGAACGGGAAAATTATTAATTTATATTCTGATGTAATTGAAATAGAGTTTACTAAAGAAAATCTACCTGAAGTTAACCAATTACTAACATTGCATGATCATAAAACATATTTATTAGTAAAACGTGTGTTAAACGATACTACTGTGCGTGCGATTATTATTTATAACTCACAAGAAATTTCGATTGATGATGCGGTTGTTAATACTAAAAAAAGTTTTATGGTGCCAGTTGGTTTGGGTTCTTTAAATAATATTTATTCTTTCCGCGGACTGCCTTTACTACCTGAACGTCAAAATCAACCAAAATACATTGAAATGAACTCTACAATTAATCCAAATCGTTATTTAAATAATGAAATTGAATTAGTAGAAACCGGAATAAAAGCCATAGATTTCTTTATGCCGATTGTGAAAGGTTATAAACTTGGTATTTTTGGTGGTGCCGGAGTTGGTAAAACTGTTTTAATGAAAGAAATTATCTTTAACATTAATAAACGTAGTTTAAATACTTCTAATGTCTTTATTGGTTCCGGTGAGCGTTCAAGAGAAGCAATTGAGTTATACAACGAATTAGAAAGCTCTGGTTTAATGGATCGCTCTGCGATGTATATTTCTAAGATGAACGAATCACCTGGGGCACGTATGTCAATTGTACCGATCGGAGTTACTTCAAGTGAATATTTAAGAGATGTTGAAAAACAAGATGTCTTATTATTCATTGATAATATTTACCGTTTTGTACAAGCTGAAAATGAAACAAGCGCTTCGTTAGGTAAAAAACCATCAGTAGGCGGTTATCAATCAACTTTAGAATCTGATGTTGCAAATATTGAAGATCGTCTTTATAAAAATGAAAACGGAGCAATTACTTCATTTCAAACAATGTTTTTACCAATGGATGATTTATCTGATCCATCTGCTGTAGCGGTGTTTAACCACCTTGACGGAAGTTTAGTTTTATCAAGAGCACAATCAGCTAAAAACATTTTCCCGGCCTTTGATCCACTCGCGTCGCAATCTAACTCAGTAGATGAAAAAATCCTTGGTAAAAAACATTTTAATGCTATTTTAGAGACTAAAAAGATTTTAAAGGCTTATAAAGATTTAGAGGATGTTATTCTGATTTTAGGTTTTGATGAACTAGATGAAGAAAGTAAAACAGTGGTTAAAAAAGCCTTGCAATTAGAAAACTTTTTTACACAAAACTTTTTTATGACAGAACACTTTACTAAATCTCCGGGACAATATGTTCCTTTAGAAGAGACTGTTGATAGTGTAATTCGGATTTTAGAGGGTAAATATATCAAACAAAGTCCTGAAATTTTTCAATATGTAGGTTCAAACTTACAAATTCCAACTGATGAAGAATTAGGATTATAAAATAGTCATGTTATAATTATATAACTTATTCTTTATATAAATCTAAATATCTAACAAGTTCAAATAAGGGGGAAAAATGAAAGAAGCAAAAAATGAAAAAAAATTCATGAGTTGTTTAGGTGACGTTAAAATTTATTGGCCGATTTGAACCGGTTTTGTTGTTGGTTTGGTTGTTATTTTAATCTTATTAGTTATTGTTAGATTTGCTTAATATTATTATAATAAAACAAGGATGGAAGTCCTTGTTTTATTATCTTGAATGTAATGATTTTATGTATATGTTGTAAATTCTTTTGAGATCTCGAAAAAGCGACATAATATTTTGAGAGTAGTTTTTTTAACTATTGGTTGTGAGTATCATCTGTGATGTGGTTTGTTTGGTTTCTTTTTTTTAACTTTCTATGGAGTGGTGTAAGTTATAGCGGTAGTGGAATCTAAATCAAGAGATCATAATATTTTTGAATTTCGTCTATAATTCTTTCGTCCTAATTTGTTTGAAAAATAGTATCATCTTATTGTATTATTTTCTATGAAAACTTTTCAATAAATAATTTTTAAAAAGTTGGTTTATTTATTATATATAAATTAACTTTTTGTTATTTATTTTATAAATTCTTATTTTGTATTTTCTGAATTAAAGTGCTGTATATTAAGTAATTTAGGTAAATCTTGTAATATGTTTTGTATATCTGATAAACTCCTTGCGTTTTCCATTTTATCCAGAAGTTTAATATATGGACTATAATCAAAATTATCCGGAATATCTTTAATAAAAGAATTAATAAATTTTATATTATTTTCAAGATATTCATTTATTGCTGCTTTTTGTTCTTCTGGAATTGATGTACCTGTGAGTTTTGAAATGTTATTTACTAAATGAGTGGTAGCACTTTTTATTTTTTGCAAATATTCTTCTTTTGTTACTATCTTTTTAGTATTTGTAATATTTAAAGTTGATGATTGTGTGTTTGTTTTGTTTTGCTGACTACCACCTTCGTCGGCATTTTGAGTTTTTTGGGTTTCTGTTCTCAGTGATTGTTGCTCTGCTGATTTTTCTCCTTGAGTTTCGGTCGAAGTTGTACCACTACCTGTACCAGGAGTTTGTTGACTTCCGCCTGATTGTTGTCCTTGACCGTCATTAGGTGTTTCTTTTTTAGATTCAGTTCCACAAGCAACAGCAATGGCAAGCATTGGAATAGATGTTAAGACACTAAAAGAACCTAAAATTATTTTTTTTAATTTCATCAATACCTCTTTTTGTTTTATAAATTAATATATTAATAATTGTACATAATTTAAGAAAAATGTCTATATAAAACACATAGACATTTAAAATATTTTATTAATAAATTAAAATTTAATTATGAAGCTTTTGCTTGAGAACCACTTTCTGTTGCTGTTGTAGTTGTTGTTGTAGTCTCACTAGTTGCTGCAGGTTTTGTCTCTCCACTTGAACTATCTGATGATGTAGTTTGCTTTGCTGTAGAATTTTCTGAACTTGTACTAGATGTTTGCTCTTGACCGCTAGTTGATGTAGATTCTGTTTTTTGACTAGAACCATCTGTTGCTGTGTTTTGGGTTCCGGTAGAATCTGCTGAACTTGTATTTGGTTGTTTACTTCCTTGATCACTACCAGCTCCGGTTGTTCCTGTTGTTGTTGTTGTTTCACTACTTGTTCCTGGAGTTTTTTGCTCTGCTGATTTTTCTCCTTGAGTTCCGGTTGCAGTTGTTCCACTACCTGTACTAGGAGTTTGTTGGCTTCCAGTCGAAGTTGTTCCACTACCTGTACCAGGAGTTTGTTGACTTCCACCTGATTGTTGTCCTTGACCGTCAGTAGGTGTTTCTTTTTTCGATTCAGTTCCACAAGCAGCTGCGATGGCAATCGTTGAAACTGCTGCTAAAATACTAGCAGAACCTAATAATCATCTTTTTAATTTCATTTCTTATATTCCTTTCTGAAATTATATTCATAATATAATAATATTTATTTTAATATTAATTTATATTAAGATAAGTTAGTTAAGTTTAGTTTTACTAACTTGATATAGCAAATTATCAACACCAAAAGTGAGAATAAATTACCAGGAATTATTATATAAAAAAAGAATTAATAATATACTTAATAAAATATTGTATTTTTTTTTTTTTTTTTGCTATGGCGTAGGCAAAAAAGTTGAATTTCATACTTTTATGATTGAATTTTTATAAAATTAATTTATAAAAGTATGCAAAATTTGCATAAATTTAATTAAAAAAATATTTCGATATTTTGCTTCAAAAAATAAGTATTTATAGATATTGCTCTTCTTTTTTAAAAAATAAGGTAGAATACTATAAGAGCCGACATCGAGTGTGTATATGCTTTGATTGTCAATAGCCTTCATTTACGAAGGTTTTTTTAAATTTTAAGGGACAATAAGGGGTAAATAATGATAGAAATACAAAATTTAAGCAAAATTTTTAGTGATAAAAAATTATTTGAAAATGTTAATTTAAAATTTACTGAAGGTAATACTTATGGTGTTATTGGTGCAAATGGTGCAGGTAAATCAACATTTTTAAAAATTATTTCAGGTCAAATTGAACCAAGTTCGGGCCAAATTTTAAAAGAGAAAAATAAAAGAATTTCAGTTTTGAGCCAGGATCACAACGCTTACGATAATTATAATGTCACAGATGTTGTTATTATGGGAAACACTGATTTATACGCAGTTTTGGAAGAAAAAAATGCAATTTATGCAAATCCAGATGCAACAATGGAAGATTATACTAGAGCCGGCGAATTAGAGGATAAATACGGAGAATTAGGTGGATGAACTGCTGAAAATGACGCACAAGAATTACTTAGTAATTTAGCAATTCCTAAAGAAAAATGAAATGTTGCAATGTCTCAATTAACTGCAAACCAAAAAATTAAGGTTTTATTAGCTAAAGCGTTGTTTGGTAACCCTGATATTTTAATAATGGATGAACCGACCAACCACCTTGATTTACGTTCTATTAAATGGCTAGAAAACTTTTTAATTGACTATCAAAATGTTGTTATCGTAGTAAGCCATGATAGTGATTTTTTGGATTCAATATGTACTCATATTGTAGATATTGATTATAATGAGGCAAAAATTTATACCGGAAACTATAGTTTTTGAAAACAATCATCAGAATTAGCTCGCGAAATGATGAAACAAAGTAATCTTAAAAAAGAAGCACAAATTGAAAAATTAAAGGATTTTATTGCTCGTTTTAGTGCTAACGCATCGAAGTCTAAACAAGCTACAAGTCGTAAAAAAGCATTGGAAAAAATTAGTTTAGATGAAATTAAACCATCAAATCGTAAATATCCATATGTGCGTTGAGATATGAACCGTGATCACGGAAAACAAATTTTAACTGTAGAAGATTTAACTTATATCAACGAAAATGGTGAAACCTTATTTGAAAATGTTTCATTTACCTTGCGTCCTGGTGAAAAAATGGTTATAGTAGGTGATGATGATATTGCCAAAACTCGCTTATTACAATGCTTAGTAGGAGAAAAACAACCTACTAAAGGTAGTGTTCAATGGGGTCAAACTATTACCACTAGTTATTTTCCGAATGATAATTCAAAATACTTTCAAAATGATGAAAATATTTTAGAATGAATTTCAAAGTGACCTTTATTAAATAAAGAAAAAGAAAATAAAGAAAATGATGACGCCAGAATGCGCGGTTTTTTAGGAAGAATGTTATTTAGTAATGATTCTGTATTTAAAAAAGTTGCTGTAACTAGTGGGGGAGAAAAAGCGCGTTTGATGTTCTCGAGAATGATGCTTTTAGAATCTAATTTCATTATTTTAGATCAGCCACTTGATCACCTTGATGCTGAAAGTATCGATTCAGTAATTGAAGGAGTTAAAAACTATAAAGGTGGAGCAATTTTTACAACGTATAACCGAGCATTTGTGAATCAATGTGCTGACATAATTTTAGAACTACAGTCGCCAACAAAAAGCTTCTTATTCCGTGGTAGTTTAGAAGAATATGAGGAAGTAATGTTAGAGAATTAAGGAATTTATGAAATTAATTAAACAAGTCTTGCAAAATTTAGAAAACCAAGAAAATGTTGCACAAAATATCAGTTTTGTTAAAGAATATGTCTTATCAAGTATTGATCGTGGTAAAAATGACATTACTAAAGCATTTAGGTATGCAAATGATGATGAATGATATACCACTAAAGAAGATATACAATTTTTTATTGATAATGCTAAAATACCAAAAGACAAAGTAATTTGATGTCCTTTTGATTTACCTACTTCTAATTTTGTGACTATTTTTAAAAAGAATGGTTATAAAGTTTTGTCTTCACATATTTTTGACGGACAGGACTTTTATCAATATCAACCTAGTAAACATTGAGATATTATTGTAAGTAATCCGCCGTTTCGTAATAAACATAATTTATTAAAAAGACTTTTAGAATTTAATAAACCTTGAGTCTTAATATTTGGTATACAAGCACTAAATAGTGAAAAATTTTGTGATTTTTTACAAAAATTTAAACGAGTGCAATATGTGCATCTCAAACGAAGAATGTGTTTTACTAAGGATTATTTAAATTACGATGTAATGAACTTACAACGACCATCATTTGCAAGTATGTGAATAGCAAATGATTTATTTGATAAAGATATTCAGGTATGAAAAGGTGTTGATTATAAAAAAGACGGAAAGGAATATACATAAAATTGAAAAAAATAAAGATTCTTCTTTCTAAAAATTGATTCGATACGTTACTTAATGAACTTCAAAAAAACGATGAGAATAAAACCTCTGAAAATTTAAAAGATATTATTATAGATACATTAGTTTATAATAACTTGATTCAAGATAAAATAGACACATATTTTGATTGAAAATTTGAGGATTTAAAGTATCAAGGATTGGTAATTCAAAATAATAATTATTTGGTATATTTTACTCAAAAATTAGGAAATAATTTTCGAACAAAAAGTAGAAATACGTTTATTAAACAAAATTCACTACCAATACTAAAGCAATATGAAACAAAAACAAATATCAAAGAGATATTTATAGCATTAAATCCTATTGATTGAATGAACTTGAAAGATAAAAGGAATTTTAAAGTAAATATTTCAGAATCTATTAAATCTGATATTAAACAACTTGTTTTTATGGATTTTCAAATTACAAAATCAATGATGCTTATATTAGATAACAAATTTACGGAAGTTTTAAATGCATATAAGGAAAAAATAAATTTAGTTGAATATATAAAGGAAAAAAATTTATTAAGACAAAAGAACAAGATAAATAAATCTATTATTATTGAGTATCAAAAAAATGATGGTTATATTTTTGTAGATGTTTATGCTAAATTAGATGGAGCAAATAGGCAAGACACATTATTAACTTGTAAGGTTTTATCAAAACTAACTGATGATGAAAAAAATAAAACATTAAATTTTTGATTGCTAAATGATGACAAAATATCATCAAAAATTATGACTGAAATCAATAACTTAGGTTTTATATTTCAAGGAAAAGATCGCAATGATTCAATTTTTGTTGAAGATAATTTAGATTTAAATATAAATAATAAAAATAACTTTTTATTAAGAAACCAAAAATTGCTAAAAGCGAATATTTATAAAAAATACAATGAAATTCTAAATGTTGATGAATGTTTTGCTTGCGATTATAATATCGCTGACAATTTAATTATTTCTCATATTTATAGACATATTGATATACAAAATGAATTTAAAAAAGGTAATATAACATATAATGAGGCTTTTAAATTAACTACAAATGGTGATAATGGTTTTTTGTTTTGTCCTAACCATGATAAAGAGTTTGAAAAAGGTTTATCTATTATATTCACGAAATCATTTAAATCGAACATCGATAAGCACAAACGTAGAATGTTTGGTATATATGAATAGATTTTTTGTTTCTAAAAAACAAGATAATTATTTTATTTTAAATAATGACACTCTTAAACATTTAAGGGTAATTCGCGTCAATGACAAACCTTTTATTTGTGTTTATCAGGAAGAATTTTATGAGTGTGTGCTAGAATTTGAAAAGGCTAAAATAATTAAAAAATTAAGATTAAATAACGAACGAAATAATAAAGTTATTTTAGCGGTGGCTTTAATTAAATATGAACGTTTTGAATGATTGTTACAAAAAGCGGTAGAATTGGGTGTGAGTGAAATCCAACCAATGCTAACCGATTATACAAACGGTGAATTATATCAATATCAAAAATATCAAAAAAGAATACAACGCTTTAAGACTATTATTCAAAACGCAGCAGAACAATCATTTCGTAATAAAATTCCTGAACTTTTAGAACTTAAAAAATTCGATGATGTTATTCAACAACAAAATTTAACTAAATATTTATCGCACGAAAAATTATTGATTAGTGAACAAATTCCACAATCAATCAAAATTGATGTGATGTTTTTAGTTGGGCCTGAGGGCGGGTTTTCAGACTTGGAAATTACTAAAGCTAGAGAAAATAAAGTGCATTTAGTTAGTTTAGGCAAAAGAATTCTAAGAGCAGAGACTGCAGCAATTTTTATGCTTTCTCAATTAAAAATTGACTAAAACTATTTATATATAGATAAAAAAGTTTGATTAAAAGAAATATTAAAAAATATTTAATTTTTTTAGGATGTGTTATAATATTTTAGCACTTTACAAAAATTTGTAAATTTCAATCAAAATCTATAAAATTAACGTAGGAGGTTGTATGAGACAAACAACAATTGTGAATACACAACAAGCAAATAAGAAGTGATTTGTAGTTGACGCAGATGGCCAAGTATTAGGGCGTTTAGCTACATTTGTGGCTTCAGTTTTAAGGGGAAAAAATAAACCAACTTTTACTCCGCATGCTGATATGGGTGATAATGTAATTATTATTAATGCAGAAAAAGTAGTTTTAACAGCTAAAAAAGAAGAACAAAAAATTTATTACTCACACTCAGGATATCCTGGTGGTTTAAAAAGTATAACAGCTGCAAAATTAAGAGTAAAAAGACCTACTGCTTTAATTGAAAAAGCAGTAAGTGGAATGATTCCTCATACAAAACTTGGAAATAAACAACGTCGTAATTTGTTTGTATATGCAGGTCCAGAACATAAACAAGTAGCACAAAATCCGGAAAGATTAGAGGTTAAATAATGGCTAAAAATATTGAATACCGTGGATTGGGTAGAAGAAAATCGTCAGTTGCTCGTGTTAAATTAACACCGGGAACAGGAAAATTCTTAATTAATAAACGTGAAGCTCGCGAATATTTAACATCTGATATTTATTTAAAAGATGCAAATCAGCCCTTTGTTTTAACAGAAACTCAAGGAACTTTTGATGTTTCGGTTATTGTTGCTGGTGGTGGATTAAGTGGTCAAGCCGGGGCGATTAGACTAGGTATTGCTCGAGCATTATTAGAAGCAAGCGCTGATTATCGCGCAGTTCTAAAACAAGCCGGAATGCTTACAAGAGATGCTCGTGCTAAAGAACGTAAGAAGCCAGGATTACGTGCAGCACGTCGTGCAAGACAATTCTCAAAACGTTAATTTTAATTTCAATAATGCTTGATTAATTTACTTTTCGTGGTATAATTGATCAAAGCAACCTATGCGAGCGTAGCTCAGCTGGTTAGAGCACACGACTGATAATCGTGAGGTCGATGGTTCAAGTCCATTCGTTCGCACCATTTCATTTATTGACCAAAAGAAGCGCTGCTTCTTTTTTTTATTTTTGTATAATTCATCTAAGATTAATGTGCAAAAAGGATAAATTAAAACGCATATATTGCTTATATGTAAAGGTTTAATCATATCAATTACATCAAAAAATATTTTTAAGTTTACTTAAAAGAGTTGGTACGTTTGAAAAAAAATTGATATATAAGGATACATTGGTTTGATTTATTTTTAATTTAATTGCATTATAAAAACCACTTAATTTTATACTTTAAGGTTTTATTAATTAAAAATTTAAAAATATAAAAAAGACCAAAAGGCCTTGGTCAATTTCTTGAAATGGTACGTCCTAGAGGATTCGAACCTCTGACCCAATGGTTAAAAGCCATTTGCTCTACCTACTGAGCTAAGGACGCAAAAGTTATGGTGCCCAAGACTGGACTTGAACCAGCACGGTCTTGCGACCGAGGGATTTTAAGTCCCTTGCGTCTACCATTCCGCCACCTGGGCAACATCTTGTTAATTGCTAATTTATTATAGCATAAAAAAAATATTACAAAAATTTTTTCAAAAAGTTTTAGATAAAGTAATGTCAAAAATTCTTATAGATTACACAAGATTTTCAGAGTACAAAAAATAAAAATTAAAAAACTCTATCTTGTGTTTTTTATTAAAACTTATCTTGTGGTAGATAAATATAACCATCAATACTTGTTACATTGGAAATTGATATAAATGCATCAGGATCTATTTTTCTAACATCTTTAATTATGCGATTAACTTGTCTAAATAAGGTGATTGAAGTAACCACATCGATATCATTTTTACTATAACCACCTTTGGCTTTAAATAAACTTACACCGGTAACAATTTTTTTATCACGTTTTATTTTGCGCGCGATTTCTAAAGACATATTCATTGAATAGATTTCTACACGAACTAGTTTGAATTTAGGATATAATTTATTTAAAATAATAATATAAACAATATTAGAGAGAATGGTTGCTACAAAATTTGGTGATAAGTATAATTGAAATGATCATTTTAAACTATTAATTTGTGATAATTTTTCTGCTGATAAATTTCCTGGATTTTTTGAAACGCCATCTAATAATAATGAACCAGGTAATCAAGACCCAATTAATACACCAATTAAAACGATAATGATGTTAATATAGCCAGAAATAGAACCAAAAGATTTTTGCTTTGTATTTGAATATCATTCCCCGATGATTCCGGTAACTCCTGCTGTTCCACCAATAATTTGAATTATTGCAAAAATTCAAGCCAATAAATATCCATAAACAATTGCAAAAATAAATAATGCAATTATATTCCCGCCATCTTTTCAATTTAATGGGATAATTCCGCTAAGCGGTTTTTGTCAATTAGTAAGAGACTTTTGTATTTCAGTATTTGAAAAATCACCAATTAAATACACGTTTCCGATTTTTGGAATAAAACCCAATGAGAATGAAACTACTGATGATACTACTAAAAATAGTACAGTCAAATCCGAAAAGGATTTGCCAATTTTTTTATAACCAAAGATAAAAATAGGAATGCTTAAAATTATATAAGCTAATCAAAATACAAATTGATCTAATAAATTACGTATTACTAATGAAACTGAACCTTCTGATAATAACACCACTAATAGACGTGAAAATGCTTGACCAAATGCTGCTAATCCAAAATTATATATACCAACATTTTTAACTAAAAAAACTGAAATTACACCAAATACAATTGCTGTAATTATAGTTATGCTTAATAATTTTCAAGTTGGCATTTGTGAATAAAAATTACTTAATTTAAGACCAAAATTAGCCATTTTGGTACGTTTGTAGATTGTGTTTTTCTTTACCAAGCGAGTTTTATTTTGATCTTCGCCAACTAATAATTGGCCAATTTCTTCATTTAAAGCTTTTGAACTAAGTTTTGAAACAAAACTTTTGTTTTTATGAATTTTTTCAGCTTCATTAATGGCTGGATCTAAGTTCTCTAAATTTATTTTATTTTCTTGGTTTGAATCTATATTTTCTTGCGACATAAACCCCCTTATACTTGGTAGTAATAAAATTTTACAACATTTTTAAAATCATTTTCCGTATTTAGTTCTTTTTCGGTTCTTTTTCATTAAAATTTATATATTAAAGTAAAGACAATTAAGGTTTTGGAGGATATCGTGCAATCAAAAAAAGTTAAGATTACTATTAAAAATTTAGATAAATTAGAATTCTATATTCAGGATGAAAGTGTTGCAAATGGAGATTATTTTAGCATTAATGATTTATTAAACATTGATACAACAGAATTAGTTGATGTTATCGCAGAATTTAAGCAAAAAATGTCTAAAGCAGCAAAAGAAGAGATAAAAAAAGAATTATTGGGAGAAAATTCTTTTAAAGTAATCAATTCCCCTGAGTATATAAAATTACAAAACGAACAAATCAATAAATTAGAGAAGCTTCAAAAGGAGCATCGTAGAGAGATAGATGAAATTCGTAAAAATTTAAATGAACAATTTAAAAAAGATAAAAAAGAAATTATTGATAGTTTAGAACTCAAGCAGCAAGATTTAATTAATAGTGCTATTGAATTAAATAAGACTCAGTTGGAAAATAAAATTCAAAATCTTAAAAATATTTTAGAAAATAAAGATAAAGATTTTGAAATTCAAAAAAATAAAATTGCATTGGAAATGCAACAAAAATATTTTAGTTTAGAAACACAATATGAAGTTATAAAAAAAGACTTAGAAAATACTGGTAGAGAAAATGAAGAACTAAAACAAAAAAATAATAATCTAATGATTCAAGTTGACACATACAATAAAAGTCGAAACTTTTCATCAACCAAAGAAGTAGGGGAAGTTTTTGAAGATTTTTTATTAAATTTATTAGAAGAAGCTTTTGATTTTGATAATGAAATAGAAATAGAAAAGAGTAATATAGCAAAAGAAGGAAAGAAGCCTGATTTTGAGATAAGATTTCTAAAAAAAGAAAACAATACTAATGTAAAAATGGGGACAGTTATTATAGAAGCAAAAAATAGAAGTACTGAAAAAGGGACTAAAAAAAATAAAGATTTTTTAGATAAATTAGAAAAAGATAGAAGGAATTATCAAGCAGATTACGCAATTTTAGTTACTGAATTAGAACCTGATAAAGAAATTTATATACAGAAAGTTGCTGGTTTTGAAAAAATTTATATAGTTCGTTATAAATTTTTAGTTAATTTAGTGAAACTATTAAGGGACATAATATGACAAAAAAGTCAACTTATAGAAAGTCAAATAGAATTTAATTCTAAGCAAGAAATATTAACTAAATTTGATAAATTTATTAGAGAAAAAATAGAAAAAAATATATTAATTATTTCTAAAAAGATTGAGAGTATGAAAAAATCTGCTGAAACAATTATCGGTGAAGGAGAAAAAATTCGTAAAAAAGCAGACGAAATAGTAAATACATCATTTAGTAAAATTCAAGGAGCACTGAATACTTTTGATAAAAGCGAATTTATAAAAAGTCTTTCTAAACTAGAAAGAAAATCACTTAACAACATTCAAGAATTTGAAGGTTTAGAGATTGAAGATATCAAAGACGAGGATTTAATTGATGTTGAAGAATAATATAAAAATTACTTGAAATATTTTTAAAAGAGTTTTTGGTTACAATCCGGCTTTAATTTGAACCGGAAAAACTTTGTTAGATGAATTAAAAAAAGAAATTCAAAAAAATTCAAATTTACAAATTTATATTGAAACTGATGATGAAGATAATAATGATGAAGAAAAAGCAAATTTTTATGAACTTTTTGAAGAAATTAATAACTTACATGAAATCTCGCTAGAAGTAAAGTCCACAAATGAGAGTTATATAAAAGTATCTAAAGATAATTATGAACGTTATACAAGAGATGCTTTTTTTTGATATTTAAAAAAATATCAAATTCCAGAAAACAATGTTGCTTATATCTCGTCTAAAGCTGATTATACTACAAAACACATAGAAACAATTGAGGCTATTCGGAATCCACATATTGATATAATTTTTTCTGGTAATATTTTGTTAAAACAAAATGAATTTGATTTTGTAGCACCTTTTTTTATATTTGACAAAAAGAGAGAAAAAATAGTTTTGTTAAGTTATACAACTAGAACCAAATTTGAGATGTATTATAAACACTTTTATATTTATAATATTTTCAAGTACAACCAAATAAAGATTTCGGATATGTCAGTTATTATTATCGATCCATTAGTTAAAGTGAATGGAGAAATAAAAAAAGATATTATTAATTTTTATGAATCATATGCGGCAATATCAACTAAATCTATTTCTAAAACCAAAAATAGAAATGCTAGTCCATATCAAGTAGAAATAGATAATTGTTTAAAGAAAAGTGGAGATATTTTACTGCTTAACTCTAAAAATGAATATGATAAACAAAGTAAAAATAATTTTATTTGATCTGTCAAAAGTAAAAAATTTCCTAAAAAATCTAATAAAATAGATTTTTTGTCTACGCAAGAAACAAAATTTAATTGAGATTATAAAAATTTTAAAATTACTGTTTTACAGGACCAAATATCTGAACCGATTTATATAGAAGATTTTCACTTTTATGTTAATTTAGTTACAAAAGCATATAAGGAATTTCAAGAAAAATGCAATTTTGCTGCAATTAAATATTTTTCATCATTTAACGAAGAACAAAGATTTAAAGAAAATCAAAGATGATTAATTGAACCGAGTTTTTATAATCAAAATTTAGATTATTTCGAAATTTCAGATTCTTCTTATATAAACAAAGAAGAAAAACTACTACTATTAAAACTTTATTTAGGTAAAGATTTTGATGATATTTCAATGTCATTTTTTAATAAAAAGAGTAAATTAAGTTTAACTGCATTAGCAACCGAAATGAAACGATTTAACAAAAATGATAATTATTTTAATATTGAAGCATTAAATCAAATCATTAATTTACACCAAAAAGATGCCAAAGTTTGTTGATATGACTATGAAGGTTTTTCGGATTTATACCCACCTTTAGATGGGATTGCACCTTATAATCAAGTAGTAAATCAAGTTTCTGTAATTATTACGCAAAATGGAGTTGAAATAAGTTGCGAAAATATAGTTTTAGATACAAAAGATTTGACAATAAAAGGTTTGGTTGAGGTTATTGAAGCAATTTATGCTAACAAATGTGATAGTTATGTGGTTTATAATAAAACTTACGAGAATACAAGAAATAAAGAAATTGCCAAGCTAGTTGAAAATACATATAAAAAAGATCCAGACTTTAGAGCTTGATTAGATCAAAAATATAACAATCTCAATGATTTTATCATTAAGATTGTTTGAATAAATAATAATACTATTGATTTAGCGGATTGCTTTAGCGCTAAAAACCGTCAAAATGTAAATGTAAATGATTTTGGAAGTTTTACAGAAGTTAATAATGAACTCAAATTAGTAGAAAATAAGAAAGATTTTATAAAAAATAATCTTACTGTATTTAAAAAATTAATTAATATTAATTTTTTAAAATATTATTTTTCAATAAAGAAAATCGAAAAATATATTACTCATATGAATTTAAATCTAAAACATAAAATAATTCCATATAATGAACTAATAATTCAAAAAGGTACTATGGCAATGGAAGAAGCAATTTTAAGATATTTGGGTGCGACAAATGACATCGTTTGAATCAATAATATAGTACCGAATTTAAAAAAATACTGTGAAAACGATGTTAGAGCAATGATTATGGTATATGATTTTATTATGTATCTATTTAGTTTAAAGTTTAAAAACTTAAGTGATTTCGAATATAAATTGATTAATGCAGCTAATACTCAATATATAATAAAAGATTCAAAGTTAACAATCCAAGAAAAAAGTAGAAACTTTTAGCGACTAAATTTAATATTTTGATAAAATAAAAATATATTTGTTTAAAATTAAGGAAAGAAATGAAAAAAGTTATTTTAATAGTTATTGATGGTTTAGGTATTAGAGAAGAAACACAAGGAAATGGATTTGCGCTTGCTGATACCCCGACTTTTGATAAATTGTTTGCAGAATATCCAAATTCTTTAATCCAAGCATCAGGTGAATATGTGGGTTTACCTCAAGGACAAATGGGAAATTCAGAAGTTGGACATCTTAATATTGGCGCAGGTACAATTGTATATACTGGACTATCACTAATAAAAAACGCGTTAAAAAACGGAACTTTTAAAGTAGCACCTGCATTTCAACAAGCATTTACTGATGTTCAAAAGAATAATTCTACACTACATTTAATGGGTCTTTTATCACCTGGTGGTGTACATTCGTTAGAGGACCATTTATTTGAATTATTAGATGCAGCTTACGAAAATGGTTTAAAAAAAGTTTCTGTACACGTTTTTGGAGACGGAAGGGATGTGGCGCCACGATCAATCAAAACATCAATGCAAAAATTACAAAATATTTGTAAAAAATACAACTATCACATTGCTTCTGTTGCTGGAAGATTTTATGCAATGGATAGAGACAAAATGTTTGATCGAATTGAAAAATCTTATCAAGCCCTTTTAGGAAACTGTCAGCATTCATTTACAGATGCAGTTTCATATGTAGAATCGCAATACCATCAAAATATTTCAGATGAATTTTTTGTTCCTGCTATTAATTCGACTTTATCTAAAGAAAGTTTTATTAAAAATGGTGATTCAATTATTTTCTTTAATTTCCGGCCAGATCGCGCAAGACAATTGAGTCATTTATTCGTTGGTTCAAATTTATATGAAAATCAACCAATTGTACCTGTTAAAATAAATAAATTTGTTTCAATGATGAAATATGAAGGCATTAAAACAGAAGTAGCTTTTGATGAAATGCAGATTTCAATGCCAATTGGACGCGTTTTGGAATTGGCTAATAAAAGTCAACTTAGATTAGCAGAAACTCAAAAATATGCACACGTAACTTACTTTATGGATGGTGGAAATGATATTGAGTTTAAGAATTCAAAGCGGATTATGATTGATTCGCTAAAAGTTGAATCATATGCAGATGCGCCTGAAATGTCGGCCCGAGGAATTACTGATGCATTATTAGAAAACGCATTAAATTATGATGTAACTATTATGAATTTTGCTAACCCAGATATGGTAGGACATACAGGAAATTTAAAATCTACAATCAAAGCGGTGTCATTTTTAGATACACAAATTAAACGCATTATTGACTGAAGCACAAAAAATAATATTACTGTATTTATTACCGCAGATCATGGAAATGCAGAAATTACAGAAGATGAAAAAGGAAATCCGGCAACCAAACACACTAGCAGTCCAGTTATGTTGATTTGTAGTGATAAATCGGTTAAATTAAAAAATGGTTGTTTAGCTAATATTGCTCCAACTATTTTAGATTACATTAATGTAGCAAAACCCAAAGAAATGGATGCAGACTCGTTATTAATTAAATAAAACAACACAGCAAAAAGACGTGTTGTTTTATTTTTATAGGTCAATATTTCTTACGTATTTAGCATTACTTTCGATAAATTCTTTGCGAGGAAGCACGTTTTCTCCCATTAATACTTCGAAAACACGATCAGCATGATATGCATCTTCGACTTGAACTTGTAGCATTTTACGATTTTGTGGGTTCATTGTAGTTTCTCAAAGTTGCTCAGGGTCCATTTCCCCTAATCCTTTATATCTTTGAATTGTAATTTTATTGTTTTGATTTAATTTAGAAATAATTTCTTCTTTTTGTTGATCATTAAATGCGTATTCAATAATTTTGCCTTGTTGAATTTTATATAATGGAGGTTGAGCAATATATATAAAACCATATTCAATTAATGGTTTAAAGTAACGATAAAAGAAGGTAAGTAGCAGGGTACGAATGTGCGCACCATCTACGTCGGCATCAGTCATAATTACAATTTTGTGGTATCTTAATTTATTAATATTAAAGGTATCTCCTAAACCAGTTCCTAACGCAGTAATTAAAGACATAATTTCTTCGTTTTCAAAAACACGTTCTTGTCTAGTTTTTTCGACGTTCAAGATTTTTCCGCGAAGTGGTAATATTGCCTGAGTATTACGGTCGCGCCCCATTTTTGCAGAACCACCAGCCGAATTCCCCTCCACTAAGTATAACTCACTAATTTCGGCATTCTTAGTTGAGCAATCTGAAAGTTTTCCGGGTAGCCCGCCACTTTCAAATGCATTTTTACGGCGCGCGTTATCTCTAGCGGCATTTGAAGCGATTCTTCCTTTGCGCGCTGTAATAGCAATATCAATTATTTTTTTAGCCAAATCTGGATTTTCATTTAAAAATCTCTCAAGAGTAGTAGAATAAATTTCATTAACTGCACGTCTTGCATCTTTGGAACCTAATTTAGCTTTTGTTTGTCCCTCAAATTGTGGATCTGGGTGTTTAATAGAAATTATTGCAGTCATTCCTTCAATTAAGTCATCACGAGTAAATTTTTCGCTGTCGTTTTTAAAATAACCTTTATCTTGTGCATAGCTATTAATTAAACGCATAATTGCATCATAAAAACCTGATACGTGTGTTCCACCCTCATTAGTTAAGATGTTGTTGGTATAAGAAATAATATTTGGTCGATATAAATCATATAAATACTGTACTGCGACTTCAACACCAATAATAATATCACTTTGATCTAAATCGTTTTTATATTTATATTCACCTGATGCATAAATAACATCATTATTAACAGATTTATAGCCTTGATTAACTTCTAAAACATAATCAATAATTCCGTTTTCATATTGAAATTCTTGATAACTATTATCACGATGGTCACTGACTGTGACTAATAAGCCTTTATTTAAGTGTGCAATTTGTTTGGTGTGATCAATAATAATGTCTTTGTCAAATTTAATTTTTTCCATAATTTTATAATCTGGATGAAATTGAATTTTTGTTCCGCTTTCATTTGGATCACAACTACCTATAACTTCGGTGGCTTTTAAGGTTTGTCCACCATTATAAAATTCAGCGTAATATATTTTACCATTGCGCTTAACTCATGCTTTCATCGAATCGCTTAGTGCGTTTACAACCGAAGCGCCAACTCCATGAAGACCTCCGCTAACCTTGTAGGCATTAGATTCAAATTTACCACCTGCATTCAATTTGGTTAAGACCACTTCTAGTGCGCTAATTCCAAATTTAGGATGAGTTCCTACCGGAATTCCGCGACCATTATCTTCTACAATAATTTCTTCGTTTTTAGTTATAGTAATATTGATTTTATTAGCAAAACCCGCCATTGCTTCATCGACTGAATTATCTACTATTTCTCAAACCATATGGTGTAAACCGCTTTTTGAAGTACTACCAATATACATTCCTGGGCGTTTGCGAACGTGTTCTAGACCTTCTAAATGCTTAATGTTAGCGGCGTCATAATTGTGTGATTTATTTTCCATAAATTAACCCCTAAAATATTTTGAGATACAAGATACAAAATATTTAGTTTTTAACTAAATATCATATACAAAAGTATAAAGAATTATATCATTTTTATTTAAAAATCGAAGTTAGGTTTTATGAAAGATGTGATTATAATTTTCTTTTCAAAAACCTAATAAGTTATCCTTTGCATATTCTTGTGAATTTAATAACATCTGATAAAAATTTTTACTCCATTGACTATTTATAAAGTACATCTTCTTTGGATTTTGATCTTGAATATAATAAACTCTAGCTCAACCATTTTTGACAAGTAAATTATTAATAGAATTGTTTATTTGTAAATCATTTAAATAAATTACTCCTACAAAGCGATTATATTTATCTTTTTGTAAAATTTGCAAGCTTAAAGTTTGATTATTTAATAAATTTATTAAATATTTCTTTGCTAATTGTGCATAGAAATTTTCGTCTTTAGCTAAAATTTCATCTTTAAAGTCTTTTTGTGTTTCGGGTGTGTCAATACCATACAATCTAACATTATAAATCTTTTTGTTTGTGTCGGTAACCTCTAAAGTATCTCCATCTGTGATTTTAATTAACTCGACAGCAATAATTTTATTGATATATTGTTTTGATTGAAGTATAGGTATTAAAATAACGGGAATTACAACGGGTGATAAAAATCAATATTTATGTTTTCAAATTTTCAATAATACAGTTTTTATGGTTTTCATATTTTATATAGAATAAAAAACAAATAATAAACAAATAATAAACAAAAAAATTTGTTTTAAGAAAAGTTATGGTAACATAATATTGCACTCTTTTGTTAATTTATTGATATTAAAATACATTAATTATGAAAAATGAAAAAAATAAAATTTATTTTGTAAATTTAAATTTTACATTATAATAGTTTAGCGACATTTTAAAAAAGTGTTATAAAAGTTCTTTGAAAACTAGATATATAAAACATGACAGTCAATTTTTTCGAGAGTTTGAT
>NZ_SOCN01000004.1:14223-58717 GCF_004365095.1 Mycoplasmopsis mustelae | reverse complement strand
AAAAAAAAAAAAAAACTAAAATTAGAGTACAAAAATAAATTTTAATAAATTGTTTGAATTTAATTAATTAAGTTTTTAAATATAAATTTAAAGATTTAATTAACTTATTTTTAATAATTTATGGAGGAATAATGAACATTAAAAAGAAAATTAAATATATGCTTTCCACAGCAGGTAGTTTTGGTCTTTTAGCAACTGTAGCTACCGTTGCTGCGGGTGAAACAGCATCTGATTCTTCTGCAAATACAACTACTTCAACTAAACAAGAAATCACTTATAATATTTTTCCAGAAGTACAAGATATTCAATATACCGAAGGAAGTATATCAATTACTCCAGAAGTTAACTTAGTATTTGAAAACGGAATTGATGCGGCAACTATTGCTAGATTTGATCAAGTTTTAAAATTAAGAAATTTGACATATACAAAATCTAGAAATATTGTTAGCGGAAAAACTAATATTTTAGTTGGTATTAAAGATGATACTGACACCTTAGTTGATAATGAATTAAAGACTTTAGGAATAACACCTGATGCTACTTTAGATAATAAACTTGACTCATATATGTTAAACGCCGGAACTTTTAATAATGGTAGTTATATTACTTTATTAGCTAAAGATGCTACTGCGGCTTTTTACGGGGCAACTACTTTATGACATATCTTTAACCAACTAGATGGTTTTAAAATAAGAAATCTAACTATTAAAGATTATGCTGATTTAAAAGTTCGTGGAGTAATGGATGGATTTATTAATACAAGTTCAAGAAGCAACAACCTTTGAAATAAAGGTGCACAAAGCATTATGGACTTTATGAAATTTGCTGGTTTATATAAACTTAATACTTATATCTTCAGACCAGGAGACGTTTTAGCGAATGATTTCACAGTTACTTCAAAAAATACTGCTCAAAGTTGGTCAACACTTTATACCGATTCAGAAATTGCTATATTAAAAAACATTTTAGAAGTTTCGAAAAATACTAAAGTAAACTTTGTTTATTCTACTGCTGGTTTAAGTTCATTTGCAGATGATAAATTAAAGCAAGATCATCAAGATTACACTCAAGCTTTAGAAAAATTAAAAGCTAAATATAAACAAGTTATTGAGGCTGGAGTTAGAAAAATTGCTTTAGTAGAAGTAGGTGCTGATGCAGGAAATAATACTAAAAAGTTATTAACTGATTTAACAAACTGATTACAAGAATTAAAGAAAGTTTATACAGATTTAGATACTAATTTATTATTTGTTGCTAAATTTGGTGATAACGAGTTCACATCTAATAGTGATGAGAAATTTAATTATTACGTTGATTTACCATCAGGGGTTACACCATTACTGATTAATGGAACAAATAGTACTAAACAATATATTGATGCTAATACTCTTTCAAAATTTAGCAATGGTAATCGTCAAATTCGACCGGTCTTTTGAAAACCATTTCCAAATAATCCAAGCAGTGATTACAATGATTTATTTGTACGTTTAGCTGAAAACTACATTCGTGGTAATGATGCAATTGATAGTAGTCAATTTGATGGAATAATTATGTCAGCAGTTGGTTCATCAGAAGTGTTATCTCGCTTTGGGTTTTTTGATTTAGCTAATACAACTTGAAAATTATTACCAACTGAAAGTCAATCAGAACAAAGAAATGCACGTAAAAAAGATATCTTAGATGCAGCTGTTAATTATGTAATTAATAATTCAAATAAACAAAGTGCAGAATCGGATGTTTTCAAATCGCTTCGTATGCACTATGCAAATAATGCTGAAGCATCTTATGATGACACCAGTTCGATTGATTCACTAAAAACACCAATTACGGAGTTATCAAAAAAAATAACTGCATTATCAAATAATGACTTAGATCCGTCTCAATCACATCAAGATGTTGCTGATGCTGCTAAAAAAGTAATTCCACAATTACAAGCAGTTTACGAATTAAACAAAACATTGTTAGAAAATAAAAGTAAGTCTGATTTTTTAACTGAAATTAATGTTTTTAGTCAATCATTAGATGCATTATTAGAATCCGTATTGTATTACACCCAGGCTATAGAAGCTTCATATGAAGCGGCGCCAAATATTGATAGAATTTCTAATTTCATGACCCAAGCAAAATTGTTTTACCAAAAATCAGTTGAATTTACTTATCATTCAAAAGCAGTTAAGGTAGGTGCCTTATATTTACGAGATTACGTTAATAAAGTTAGTGCTCTTTTAGATTTAAAATGAAATTATAGTTTTGATTCTCTAAACGAAGAAAATAGCGACAATATAATTGGTACATTTAAAACTTCTAGAACTTGAACAACCGGATATCCAATTGATGTAACTAGAATTTTAGGTAATACCAGATTTTGAAGAACCACAGATAATAGATATGCAGATTCCATTTCTCCGGGCGATTGAATTGGATATGCTTTTAACAAACCAAAATATGTTAAAGATATTAGGTTGAAATTTAATCCTGTCCAAGTTAATAGTCGTGATAATTACTTCAGGAAATTTAAAGTTTCATATCAATTATGAAATAGTAAAGATTTTGTAGATTATAAAGAGAATAATAGTACTACTGTTAAAACATGAGAAGTTCCAACCGAAAATGGTGTAAAAAATCCTACATTTAACATAATTTTAGACTTAGCTAATGTTCGCGAAATTCGTATCGTAGATAATGAAACTGATGGTTTAACAAATGCTCCTAAAAGTAAATATAGATTAGGTTGAATAGATATATATGAATTTATAATTAATACAAAAAACGCACAAGAGATCGGTTCAAACACTATATCAATTCAAGCCGATAATTATTCTGATTCATCTTCATCAAGCGGTCTAACAAAAATTACAGATTTCAAGGTTAATGTCTCATCCGGGCCCGGTGCTGGTCCATACACTGCTCAAGGAAATAATGTAACTAATAGTGATTACACAAAAATCAATGATAAAATTTATGATACAGCGTTTTATAAAAATAACGTTCAAGCAAATGAATACTTTGCATTTAAATTAGATCAACCAACCGATATTAGTAGAATAGTTGTTCAACAAGGTTCATATTCACAAATCAGAAGCTGAGCTGATCAAAAACGTAGAAGCGGTGACTTCTGATTACCTAATGCTGATTTAATGTATTTAGATCCGATGGATAATCAATGAAAATTATACGGACACCTTAAACCTTCTTCATACAACGTTTTAACTAATTATGTCAAAGCACAACATTTTAGAATAGTAAACCGTTCAAATTATCAAGGTTTATGAATGTTGATAGATATTAACGTATTTGCTGCACAGGATAAATTACTATATACTGATGTCACTGATAATAATATTAAATCAAAACTAAAAACTAAAAATGTTAATTCAACTTATACTTTATATGCTACAGATTCAAGTGGTAATTCAACTACTACCCCATCAATAACTTTACCAAATGATGGAAAATATGTTGGTTTAGATTTAAAAGATATTTATAATATTTCATCGCTAAAACTAAATAATTCTGGCTCAATTCCGGAAGATGTATTAATACAAACATCTCGTAACGGAATTGATTGATATGATTATAATGGAACATTAACTCACCAAAATCAAAACGCACGTTATGTAAGAGTTTTACATAAAACAACAAAATCTGTTGCACGGAGTGCGGCTGCAGTAACTAATTTAGAAACCTTAGAAGTAGTGGTTAATAAAGGAAATAAATATGGTCAATTGATAGATTCATCTATTCAAGTAATTTCTGGTTGAGGTGGAAATCGTTACTCAGGAAATGATTTTGATGGTAATTTTGATACTACAAATAAATTTGGTGGTGGTCCATACAAAGACGATTATATAAAATATGATTTAGGTTCAGAAATTGCATTGGATAACATAAAACTATATGCTCCCGCAGATACTTATGATTTTGCAAGATACTTTAAGGTATTAGTTTCTGATTCAGATTCAGAAAATGCACAATGAACTGAAGTATATAATTGAGGAAGTGTACCAGTTAGTTCGGATGCAAATAATACTGCAACTAATACCACTTCAACAGATGTTGAATATCCTGAAAACTTAAATTCAGTTAAAGATGCACAATCTTATAGTGATAAAACTTTAGGCGATCAAGTTTATGCAAATTGAGTTAAAACTGATCCAGAACATCCAGATTTAAGATACTGAGATATCACTGGAATTGCCTCAAAGATCACCTCAACTAATAAAAATTTAAGATACTTAAAAATTGTCTTTACTAAAGATATAATGAATAAATTAATTAAAAACGATAATACAAAGGGTGGTCGTGATGTAGTCTTTAGTGAAATTGTAATTAATGGTAAAACATTTTATGATGCTGTTGATCCTAATTTCTCAGGAACAAATTATCAAGCTGCATCTAAAAACACCGCCGTGTATTTATCACACGATGGTGACGTATCAACATATTATGAACCTAAGGAAATAAATGGTAGTTTAAAATACTATATTGAACCTGATAAATATCAAGATAGAGATTTAGCAATCATCTCCGATGGAATGATTGATGCTAATAACAATGTTTTAGCACCAGCTAATGTTAAAGCGATGTTATATGATTCAAATACTAAGGAATCATCAACTAAAGATTTAGGTTTATTGGCAACTAAATATATGACATTTGATTTATCAAATTTAGATCAAAATAAAAAATTAGTTGGTTTTGAAATTACTTGAACTACTCATAGACCACAAATTTATGAATTTATTCCATTAAAACGTACACCAAAATCAAATTCAACAAATGATTCAACAACTGCTGAAAATCAAACAACACCAACTAAAGAATCACTAAAGGCGGCAATCAATGCTCAACCTGCAGGATTTGAAAACTGAACTAAAAAAGATCAGGATAATTACAATTCTGTGAAAGCACAAATTGATGCTTTAACTAAATCAGAAGCACCTTTAAATCAAACTATCTTAAATCAATTACAAAGATCACTAAATGAAACTCAAGCTGTGACAGCAAGTAAGGTTAATGATGATGTAATTGAAAAATTAACTAATGAAGTAAAGCAATGACGCGCTTTAGATACAAAATCAGTCTTTCAAGATGACAACTATGCTAAATATGTATCATTAGCTCAACTGGCTGAAAATGCAATTGCTGCTACATCAGTTGCTAATTTAACACAACAAAACGCAGATAGTTTATTACAAAAACTGACTGAGGCTAAAAAGTTACTAAATTACACAACTTTTGATCAACAACTAGCTGAAAACAACTTAGATAAAGTGCAAGCATTGAATCCAAGTCACTATACACCAGAAACATATGCTAAAATTCAAAACGAAATTAACAACTTAAAACAAAAAATTAATTCTGGAACTGCTACAATCGCTGATTATCAAGCCTTAAATACTCAATTTGATCAAAGTTATCAAACATTAGAATTGAGTGATTTAGGTAAAAAATATCAAGTATTACAAGAAAATATTCAAAAAGCACAAGATTTTGTTAATCAAAATGCAATAAAGTTCCCTGATCAAGTCAAACAAGTTCAACAACAAATAGCACAACTTCAAGATGTTTTAAACAATAAAGATGCAAGTTTAGAACAACTTCAAGATGCTACAAAACAAATTAAAACATCAACTGACGATGCAGAGTCTCGTAAACAACAAGCATTAAATAACTTTAAACAATTAGTTCAAAATCAAATCGCAAATAAAGATGATATTTATACTCCCGAAAGTTATCAAGCATACTCAGATGCGATAAATAAAGCAAAAGTTAAGTTAGATGCATCTGATACATTAACTAATGAAGAGATTTTAGACTTACAAAATCAAATTCAACTTGCACAAAATCAATTAACTATCGCAAACGATAAAGTAGACGCTGCTAAAAGCAATGTTGAACCATTAGTAACACAGTTAGAATCACCAGAAATACAAAAACAATACCAAGAATTATTAAAAGCAGCTACAACTCCTGAAAAATTAGCTAAAGCAATTAGTGATATTAATACTGCTATTAAGGATCAAAAAGTTGAGAAAGAAACTTTAAAAGATCAAGTCCAAAGAGATATTGATTCGATTAAAGATCCTGAGAAAAAAGCAGAATTACAAAAAGAATTTGATGCGCTTAAAGCATCAAATGCAACCAATGATAAATTCTCAGAATTCAGATCTCAAACATTAGCAGAATCACTTAAATCAATATTTAAATCACAACAATCAACAAATAATGCTGATGCTACTAAAGATAAACCTGAAAATCCAGAATCAAAACCTACAAATCCTACAAACCAACAGCCTTCAAAATCAAAAAATACTGCAATTATTGTTATCTCAGTATTAATTGCTCTTGCGGTAATTGGTGGATTGATTGGTGCTTGATATGCAGCGCGTTCAATCAAAAAGAAGAAAGCTAACAAATAAGTTACCAAATAAAAAGACATAGTAAATACTGTGTCTTTTTTAGTTATTTTTCACTTTTTTCGCTATTTAAAATAAGTTATCAATTAGACTAAATTATTTTTAGTTATTATTTGGATTATACCTAATGTTGCAAAAAAGTAGTAGGGTGACTACTACAGTTTTGTTTCATTATATTTTGCAACTTCCTTAACACAATCATCAATTACTGCTTCTACTAAATCAAAACTATCAAGCATAGCACCTGAAGCACGTTCGTGGCCACCACCACCTCATTTTAAAGCAACGTTTCGAACAATTGGACCATTTGACCTAAATTCTACTCGAATTTTTCCGGTTTCTTCTTCTGTAAATTGAACTCAAATCGGAAAACCTTTAATATTACCAATAGAGTTTACGCGTACTGAACTTTGTGGTGTTTTACCAAATTTTAAAGTAGTTTCTAAATCGTTTTGAATATATGCTACACCATCTCTGGTTTTAAGAGTTGAGATTAATCAAGAATTAAATTTTAAATCATTTAATGATAATTTAGATAAATTTTTATGAATGTAGTCTGCTTGTAAGCCTGCATCATAAAGTTTTGCAGCTAAATTTAACGTTCTGGAATTAACATTTGGAAATTGGAAACGACCTGAGTCAGTATTAATTCCTAAATATAAATAATTTGCTGCATTTTGAGTGATTTTTCAATTATTTGCGACGGCCAAATGAGTAATCATTTCGTCAGCTGCAACATAAGAACTATCAACTCAACGCACGGTATTTTCACCTAAATCATCTTCGTTTGGGTGATGATCGATTCGAATGGTTGCTGCAAATAAGTTTGCATCTAAAAGTTCTCTTTTTTCAATTCTTTCTTTAAAATTTGCATCAACTACAACGGCTAATGATTTTGATAAAATTTCATTATTTGGTATAGAATCCATTTTAAAATCTAAAAAATCAAACGTATTTTTAGCATCACCAACTGCATAAACTTTTTTATTAGGAAAATTAGTTTTTAATAATTCTCTTAAACCAAATTGCGATCCTAAACAGTCTCCGTCAGGGCGAATGTGGTGAAATATCACGATATGATCATATTTTTTTAATTGTTCAGTTATAATTTCAAGATTTCCGATTTGCATTATTTATTCTCTCATTCTAAAATTAATTCATTTAATTTTGTGATGACTTCTGGTACTTGATCTCAAGATTTTAAGGTAATTCCGGCCGCATTATCATGCCCGCCACCATTATATAAATTTGCAACTTTGTTAACTAAAGGTCCATTAGAACGTAAACGACCACGGATTAATCCATCTTCTAGTTGGATAAATAAAGCTCAACAGGCATTGTCATCGATATTCGCTAATTCATTAACAAATATTGCAGCTTGTAAAGAGTTGATCTTAAATTCATTTAAAAATTCATTTTTTATTTCATAGTATAAAACTTTGCCATCTTTTTTAAATTCGGAAAGAATTTTACCAGCAATTTTGATGTCTTGCACAGAACGCTTACTTAGTTGTCTTAATATATTTTGTGGATGAAAACCATTTTGCATCAAAAAAGCAACTAATTGATAGGTACGTGCGGATGTATCAGGGAATAAAAAACGACCTGAATCAGTATTAATACCTAAGTAAATGAATTCTGATGCAGCTTGTGTAACTTTTCATTTAGCGTCATATGCCAGTTGGGCAATCATTTCAGCTGCAGCAACATAATGTTCATCAACTCAATTGTATTCATATTGAATGTCAGCTTGATTTGGATGATGATCAATTCTTAGACGAGCAGTAGTTTTTAGTTCATATAATAATTCAGCATTTTGAATACGATTACCATTAGAAGCGTCTACAACAATTGCTAATGAATTATTGAAATCTATATCATCGATTTTAGTAAATTGATAATTCATAAAATCTAAAACACCAACGTTGTCTCCTACAGCGTAAACTTTTTTATCGGGATAGTTTGTTTGAATTAGTTCTTTAAGTCCATGTTGTGAACCTAGACAGTCTCCATCAGGTCGGATGTGGTGAAAAATAATAATATTATGATATTTTTCAATAGCATCTATTGCTACTTTTGAATTTCCTATAAGCATAATGTCTTCCTTTAATCATAAGTTATTTTTAATTCTAATTGAGAGGCTAATTTGTTAATTTCGTCTTGTAATAATATAGTATTTTGTTTTGGTTGTGAAGCTATAAATTTCTTTGCTTTTTGATAAATTTCTTGGTATATATAATTATAAAAATCATCTGGTATTTCAAAATACAAATCAAATCTCAAGTTTTTTATGAACGTATCAGTATCATACACTAAGGCATAGTTTTTACCATATAGCAATGATTCAAAAGAATTTGATTTAAAAAAGTTTGTATTATCATTGCTTGAACTAATTAAGTTGATTTTTAAAGTTTTATTTTTAAAACTAACTTGATCAACACTGAACGAATTAAATGTAGATATTTTATAAGGATTAATTTCTCTTAAGAGATTTTGAGGTGGATTAAAATTAGTGAATTCCAAATTATTACTTATGATTTCTTTAAAATCAAATGGAACCAATGAAACTTTTGCAAAATGTTTGGTTTTAGCTGGGATTTTTTCAGAAAGTAATTTTGAATCATTGTTATCGTCAAAATCAAAATCGTTTAATTTAAAATTATTATTTTGATCTCTGTTGTAAAAAGTTATTTTTAAAATATCATCATTATTTTTTATGTTAATAAAGAAATCGTAATCTACATCATTTTCAATGTTATTTTCGGGATAAAATTTTCTTTCTGTTAATAAATTTTTTAGTTTATTTAATTCCTCTTTTTTGCTTTTATCGTTTGTCTCATTAATTAATTTTGAAAGTGTTTTGTAGTTTTCAATTCTATTATTTTGATAATCAGAGATACTATCTTTATAATAGCTGCCAATGGTATAACTTCAATTCTCTTTTTTATACTTTGTTTGTTGATATATTCTTGCGAACTGGTCGATGTCAGGTTGTAAATTCTTAATTTCCTTAGAAATTGCATCTATTTCAGTAATGGCCTTTTTATATTCAAAATTATCTGTATTTTTGAATATTTTATTTACGATATTAGCATAATTTCTCTCAAAAACCTTAATTTTATCAGATAACACATTTAAATTATTGGGATTATTTGAATTATTGATACTATTAATGGAATCATTAATTCATTCAAAAAAAATTGAACTATTATTTAAAAAAGTAAATTTTTCAGAAAATTTAACTATATTAATAATTTCTTCTATTTCCTCATCTTTTGGATTGAAAATTGAAATAAATCTACCTATAAAAGCCCTGTTTATATTTAGATTATATAAATTTGCTATTTCAAAAGATTTATACAGAGGATCTTTTATGGCTTTAATGTTTGGATTATTTGAAATGTTTTTAGATAATTCATCCATAAAGTTGGTAATTTTGTTTGAATCTTTAAACAAAATTAAGTTTTCATATGACTTAGGATTTTGTTTTTTTAAATTTTCTATTTCTGCGTTCTTGTTTTCATCTAAATTATCAAATCATTTAACAGCAACAGAATTTAAAACTTTTGCCAGTCCCAATTTACTTAATGAATTTATTTGTTTTTGGAATTTCATTTCTATAGGTGTTTCTGATTTTTTTTGACAACTAGTTGTAATTGCAGCGATTGATATCAAAGGCATAAATGTAAAACTAAATCGCTTTATTTGTAATAATTTCTTTTTCATATTTATATCTATAAATATACCAAAATTTCTTTCATTAAATAAATATTTATGGAATAAAATTACAAAACATTTATAAAATTATTATAAAAAATTTATATAATTAATATGGTATTTTCAAATGTTTAATAATTGCGAGGTATGTTATGGCGGAATTTAAAAAAATTATAAAAACAGCTTTTTTGGTATTTTCGGCAACAAGTATTTCGTTTGCAATAGGATGTAATAATGTAACTAGTTTAGCATCAACTAGTGAAAATAAGAAAAAACATGATGATAAAAATAAACAAAATTCAAATGATTCAAATTTAAATCAAAACATAAATCAGAATCAACCCAAAACGACTACATCCGAAAATCCTGTATTAGCATCAGCCAACGTTAATAATAAACCTACAGATACACAAAAACTAGAAACCAAGGAAGAAAATTCTAATAATTCAATAAATGTCTCTAGCAATACTATAAGCAATCAGACAGAGAAAAATGACTCGGAACCAAAAAAACAACTCAATAATACAAAACAAAATACGCAAAAAAATACAATAGATAATTGAGCGGATGATAATGCGAATAATTTTTTAAACTTAGTTGCTAAAGATAAATTAAATGAATTAATCAGTCAAAATCAAAAATTATTCTATGATTATAAATCTAAAAGAATTTTATTGATGCCTACTGAAACAAGATATCTAAATCAAAAATCTTTACCTGATGACAGAAGCCCACTATATATTTTTGAACTAAATGATAATAATACAGAATATCAACTTGCTAATGATGAGAATCCTATTAACACAAATAAAAGTGGCAAAGTTTTTATAAATTCATTAATAAATTATCAAAAAGATGGTGATTTTGTAATTGTTAAATATAGAATTGCTAAATATATTTCTGGACAAGACCCAAAAATTTCTGAAAGAGTATATCAAAACAAATTTAATTTAAAACAAGAAGATCAATCAGCGGAAAATAAAGATAAGATTATCCCAAAACCTACAGCGAATGCTAATCAATATCAAAGTGTTACTGTTGCAACTCCAACCCCTAATACAATTAAAGATAAAACTCAAATAACAAGTGAAAATAAAAGTGTTTTTGTAAGACCGCCTTTTGGAGTTAAATTTCAAGTTGTTTCACATTCTGATTGTCCTCCTATTGTCGTTGTATTTGACCATCTTGATTCACCTGGTCCAAAAACTAATAGTTCATATTATGAATCCAAGGTTCTTACAAATTCAAGTTTATTTCACCAGCGCTTTGGTAATTTAGAGGTTCCTAAGAACGGAGCTCAAGAGTTCTCAGAGTTTATGGCGTTGCCGAACGTTTTAGAATTCTATAAAAAACTGAGCGGGAATGATGAGTCTTTAGTTATTTTTGGCGGTGATACTAATATTGATGCAAAAAACTTTAAAATTGACAAATATTTCCCACAAGAAGTTAATAAAGTTTTAGTTTCTCAAACTAATACCCCACTAAAAGATTGATATACCTCTTTGAACACAAAAGGTGGTTATTCGAATCCGTATGATAAAATGTATTATTTAAATGGTGAAGATGCAAGTTATAATACAATAACTACAGAAGATAATCCAAACTTGATTTATAAAATCGATATATATAAGATTTTTAATGAATTTTTTGATAGATCTGATAGACCTACAAATAAAAGTTATAATTGATATGATAGTTCAAATTCAAAAGGTAATTACGATTCTAATATAAGAAATAAAATTAGTGATCATGCACCTGTTTTTGTGGATGTTAAATTAAACCACATTACTTTAGCAACTGCACCATCATTAGTTTCTGAATATTTAAAAGCAAAAAATACACTCCGTATTTCACATTGAAATATTTTGAATTATGGAAATAAAAATGTAAATAAATATGCATCAGCAAAAGATTTAAAAATTAAAGCAATTGCTGAAGTTATTAAAAAATCTGGTTTTGATATTACTGGTTTAACCGAAATTAATAACGGTAACGGTGAATCAGTTAAATTAATTTTAAATGAACTTAATAAAGATGGTGGTAATTACAAACTAATTATTCAAAATCAAAAAGATACTATTTGAACAAATAATTATCGTTTCTTTTCTGGTGCACAAACCGAACAAGTTGCCATCATTTATAATGCTAATGTATTAAATCTTTCAAATTTTAATACAATTAACCAACCTTTTGCCTCTTATTTAAGTGAGTTTCCATTATACGGAGAAGTTACACAATTAAAATAAAAGTTAGTTAAATATGATAAAATTAAAACAACTACATAGTAGTTGTTTTATTATTAAGGAGAATTTATGTTACGAATTATTAGTGGTTCATTAAGAAATAGAAAAATCTTACAGCCGGATCTTAAAATTACTAGACCAACTACTGATAAAGTTCGTGAAGCGGTTTTTTCATCATTACAATTTAAAATTGTAGGTAAAAACTTCTTAGATTTATTTAGTGGTTCAGGAGCAATAGCAATAGAGGCTTTTAGCCGTGGTGCCAAAAAAGTAGTTGCTGTTGAGAAAAATCGTGAAGCATTTCATATTGTTAAAACTAACCTTGATACATTAAATATATCAAATCAAATAGAAGCAATCCATAGTGATGCATTAGTATTTTTAACTAAAAATCAGAGCAAATTTGATTTTATTTATTTAGATACTCCTTATTTAGACTATCAATTAATGAATGATGTTTTAGCGTTAATTATGCAACAAAAAATACTCAATGATGATGGTGAGATTATTGTAGAAACAAATAAAATAACAGAAGTTAAAGTTCCGTTAGGATTTAAGATTTATAAAACAAAAAGGTATGGAAAGGTAGATATATTATATCTTTGTTATGAATAATAAAAAAATACGGGTTGAATGTAGCGAATTAAGTTATGAAGGTTTTGGGGTTTCGCGTCAACATCAAAAACCTATTTTTGTTAAAAACTTCTTTGTAGGGGAAGTAGCTGATGTTGTAATTTATAAAGAAACTACCAAATATGCTTTCGCTAACGTTATTAGATTGATCAAAAGATCGCCATATCGCAATAGTCAGCAGTATAAATGTACCAATAGTGCTCCACTTATTAATTTAGAATATTCACAACAAATCAAATTTAAACAAAATTATTTGCAAAATTTAATAACTCGTAATTTAAATGTTGCCCCAGAACTTATTCATAATTTTGTTGCAGCAGAAAATCCGTTACATTATCGTAATAAAATACGTGTTCCTTTAAAAATATATGCTAAAAAATTAGTTTTTGGTGAATATGATAACAATAGCAATAATATTATATTGAATACTGATTTACAAATTCAAAATGAACCCATTTTAAATGAAACTTTAAAAACAATATTAAAAATAATTAATGATTATTCTATTGAAAAAGGAAAACAAAAATTATTGCAATCTTTTAGTGAAATTACCTTACGTTGCAACAAATCAAATGAAGTGTCTTGTTTGATAAAATTGCATTCTGGCTCAAATTCTAGAAACTTCTTGCATCATGAGTTATATAATGTGTATTTAGAGAAAATTCCAAGTTTAATTGAGCTTTATGTTTCAAAAAATGACATAATTAGTAATGTTTTTTCTAAAAAGAATTTTAAAATGCAAATACTCAGCAAAAAATTTTCAACCAGTATCACATCGTTTTTTCAAATTAATATCGAAATAACAACTAAAATTTTCCAACTAATAAAACAAAAAGTTAAAAAACAAAATAATAAATTATTTTTAGATTTATTTTGTGGGGTTGGTGTTATTTCACAATTAGTTGCCCGCCGAAATCAATCTATCTTGGGCATTGATATAAATCGTGATGCGATCAATTCCGCTAAATTGAATGCAAAATATAATAAATTTACAAATTACAAATACATCACTGGTGATGTTTTTAATGTTTTAGATATTTATCCGGTTGATACAAAAGATACTTTTGTAATTGTAGACCCACCACGGTTTGGTTTGAAAGAAGATATAATAAAATGACTTGATAATTTTAGTTTCTTTATCTATATTTCTTGTGATGCAAGAACCTTAGTTAGAGATATTAGACTTTTAGCACAACAAGGCTTTGATGTGGATTTTATCCAAGGTTTTGATATGTTTCCTAACACAGCGCATTTTGAAACTGTAGCATTTTTAAGTAAAAAATAAATCCTTCTTGTAAGGATTTATAGGTATGATTTTTTAATTGGAAATTGTTTGGTTAGTGCTTTAACTTGATTTGATAGCTCTCTAGTAAGTTTAATTCCTTGTTGAGTTTTCAATAAGATTTCATTAGTATTTTTTAAAGCAGTATCTATGATATCTGCTAATTTTTTTCACTCTGTAAATTCACGACTAGTCATAGCTGCTGTTCCAAGACGGATTCCACTCGCTTGCATTGGCGGTAACGTGTCAAATGGGACAGTATTTTTATTGGCAGTTATAGAAATTTTATTAAGAACGTCCTCGGCTTGTTTCCCGGTAATTTGATATGTTTTTAAAACGTTAATCATAAATAAGTGGTTATCAGTACCACCACTCACAATCACTGCTCCTTTATTTTTGAAAGCTTCACAAAAGGTTTGTGAATTTTTGATTATATTTTTAGCATAAGTTTTAAATTGGGGTTGCAGTGCTTCATAAAAAGCGACTGCTTTTCCAGCGATTGCATGAAATAATGGACCACCTTGATATCCAGGAAATACTCAGCGATCGATTTTTTTAGCTAAATTTTCATCATTAGTCATAATAATTCCACCGCGACCACCACGTAAAGTTTTGTGAGTAGTAGATGTGATAACATCTGCATAACCAATAGGTGAAGGAAATTCTTTAGCGGCAATTAACCCGGCTAAATGTGCAATATCTGCTAATAATTTTGCTCCTACTTTATCTGCAATTTCACGAAAACGTTTAAAATCTATTAAACGCGAATAGGATGAATATCCACATATAATTAAATCAGGTTTTTCTGCTAGCACTAATTTTTCGATTGCATCATAATCTAATAATTCATCAGCAGATAAATCATATGAAACTGAATTATAGAATATCCCGCTAAAAGAAATTTTATAACCGTGGGTTAGATGACCACCACTATTTAAAGATAATCCCATAATTTTTCCGCCTGATGGTACTAAAGAAGCGATTGCTGCAGCATTTGCTACTGATCCTGAATATGGTTGTACGTTAGCATATTTCACTCCAAAAAGCTGTTTTAAACGATCAATTGCCGCTTGTTCTATAATGTCAACGTTCTGGCAACCACCATAATATCTTTTGTTAGGATAACCTTCACCGTATTTGTTGGTTAAAACGCTTCCTTGTGCTTTTAAAACATCCTCGGAAACATAATTTTCGCTAGCGATTAGTTCGATATGTTCTTGTTGTCTTAATAATTCGTTGTTAATAGCATCAGAAACTATTTTGTCATGTAATGTCATTTTTTTATACATAATTTACCTACTTGTTAAATTTTTGATTTAAAGTTTCAATTACAGTGTCATATGCAGTAATTCTTAATGTAATGTTATGGCAATGTTCTTTTTGAAAATCATCAATTTTAATGATTTGATAAATTTCACCACATTGTTTAATGTCATTAATAATTTCATTCATATTTTGATGCTCTAATAACTCAAATGTTAAATCTAAGGTTTTTAAAGGATTTGTGTTAATTGCTTTAAATTTAGTTGTTGTTTTAAAGTTCAAGTCATAAAACTCAGCATAGAAAGCGTTGGTTGTGTCATATTTAGGATGAATTTTACCTAATCAACCAATTATTTGTTTTTGATATAAAATGTATGCTGAAACATTAGGATGGATAAATGGATTATTTTTAAGTGGAAGAAATTCTAAATCCACCGAAACGAAGTTAATGATATCTTGTTTGATTTCAGCGAATGTCTTGGTGGTTGAGGCAAGACCAAAAACCTGGTGGTTGTAATTAATCATTCCTCTTTCAAAGATGTTTATTGCAGAAATTTTACGTTTTTGATTATAAATAACTACTTCTTGTAGTGAAGTGATAATAGAGTTACGAATGCATTCGTGTTCTTTTGAAACATAGGTTAAAAGCTTGATATCTTCTTTAAAATTAAAGATATTTAAAAAATTTCTTTGTTGCGAAACAAGACTAAAAGTTCTTGTTTCGGTATATCCTTGGTGTTGAAAAAAACTTTTATTAATATCACGTTGATGAATTAAAGCAGGTGTAGTTTTGAAACTTTTAGGTTGAAAGTTTTTATATGAATAAAATCTAAAAATTTCTTCAATTATATCCTCAAAAATTTCTATATCATAACGATATCCAGGGATTATAAAATATGGATCTTTGAAATAGAATCCTAAAATTTGCATTTTTTTGATTGCTAAATCAAAACCTTTAAGATCATTGTTTCCGGCATATTTTAATAAGGTATTTTCATTGATAGTAATCTTTTTTAAAGGGTTTACTTTAATAGGATTAATTATTTGTGAAACTTTTAAATCCGAACAATAATTTCTAATATATTGCATTGCTAATGCTGCTAAATAGGGGGTAATTATACGAGAGCCTTGTGTGGCTGAATGAGAAAGTAATTTTATTTCCTTCGCACCATGGCGTACGAATTTTGGATTAAAGACCCCAATTTCAAATAAATATTCTTGAGTTGCTTGAGAACTTTTTGTAGTTTCTAGACCCATTACACAAGCTAAAGAAATAACCTCGTCATCATCTTTAATTGCTAAAACATCATTTACGGCAATTCTTTTAGTGCCTAAAATTTCTACTTCACCAGTATATAAATCGGCTACAATGCTTTTGTTAATTTTTTTAGCATCATAAACATGTACTGGTACACCAATGTTTAGTAAAGTTAGATTGGTCAGATTCACGGCTCAATCAAATAAACTTGAAAAACCGTGTTTTGCTAATAAAGTTTTTTCGTAAATACTTGTTTGTTTATTTCCGTGAATTTCACTAAAGCTTAAATGATCTGCTTTACCGTTGCTGGCTTGAAATTCACTTTGAAAATTTGCTTTCACATCACTTAAATTAAAATTAATTTCACTTTGATAATAAGCAGCTAATTCTAAAGCTAAAACGTAATAAGAGTTAGCATCATTGCGATTTGCATTAATTGCAATTTCAATAATATAATCATCGATGTTTAATACTTGCATGGGATCATCATCGATGCCTGCAAAATTTTTGGGTAAAACTAATAATTGATCTGCATGCTCTAAAAGGTCTCATTGATATCCGATTTCGGATCACGAAGCCAACATCCCTTGTGATGGATGGCCCTTTAATTGCACGTTTTTAAAAACTTGTTCACCCTTTTTAGAACCTTCAGGAAAACAGATCACTAAATCACCAACTTTTAAAATTCGATTGGTGGTTTGGATAGTTAATTGACCTAATTTTGTCTTTAGCCTTACGACATCTAAACGGTCAGAATTTTCGTTTTTAAAAACATCTAAAACTTCTGCGAAAATTACTCCTTCAGCATCGGAAAACTTACGCACACTTTCTACTTCAAAACCAAGTTCATTGAAAGCTTTTTCAACATCATAAGGATCTAATTTAAGATTAGGTAAAAACTTATTTAAATGTTTTACAGACACTATCATGCTCGTTCTCCTTTATATAAATTTCAATTAATTTCAGTTTGGTTTTGTTTTTTTAGGCGATTGTTAATGTTTTTAAATAATTGTGATTTATGAAAACCTTTTTGATAACTAAAAGGTGAGGGATGTGAAGTTTTGATAATATTATCTGGATTTAATTGTTTTATGTTGTGTAATTTATTAGCAAACTTTTGTGCTTGTTGTCCTAATAAAACTAAAATTACATTTGGATTTTGAGTAATAATTTCCTCAATTACTGCCTGGCTAAATGCTTGTCATCCGATATTGGTGTGTGAATTAGGTTGCCCTTGTATCACACTGAAAATTACATTCATTAATAATATGCCTTGTTTAGCTCACGAAACTAAGGAATTAGTTTGAATTTCAGTGTTTGGATAATCGTTTAAAAGTACTTTAAAAATATTATTCAAACTTTTAGGAGTAGTTTTTTGACGCGTTGAAAATGCTAAACCATCAGCGAAATCATTAGAATAATATGGATCTTGACCTAAAATGATTACTTTGGTATCTTGGAGTTGAAAAAACTCAAACGGTCTAAATAAATCTAATTGATGTGGATAAATAACTTGCTTATTTAATTCTGCGTTTTTTAATTCGTACAAAATATTTTCAAAATATGGTTTGCGACCTTCGATTTGTAAAATTTTTAAAAAACTATCTTTCATTTTTAAATTGCTCCAAAATTCTTAAATCGTTACGATATAAATCACGAATATCGTTCAAACCATATTTAATCATGGCTAATCGTTCCAAACCGACCCCGGCCGCAAAGGCGTTAAATTGTGTATCAAATCCTGCTAATTTTAAAACATTTGGATGTAACATTCCTGCTCCTAAAATTTCAATTCAACGATCTTTATAAAACATATCTACTTCAACACTGGGTTCAGTGAACGGGAAATAACTGGGACGTAAACGCACCTGAATTTCTTCTTCTAAAACATAGGATAAAAAAGATTTTAAAGTTCAAATTAAATTTGGAAAACTAACATCACCAACACAAACAAAATCCAGTTGAGTAAATTGGTGCGAGTGGGTTGCATCATCTTCGTCGTTACGATATACTTTACCAATTGCAAAAGTTGAGATCTCTTTATTAGGATTTTCTTCTAAAACTTTTGCAGTAATTCCAGTGTTATGGGTTCTGAGCAAGGTGGTTGCATTTAAATATAATGAATCATGCATTGCGCGTGCTGGGTGATTTACTGAGATGTTAAGTTTCTCAAAGTTATATAAATCTGAAACAATCTCACCTTCTTGTTGTTGATAGTATCCGTGTTGAATAAATCATGTTTTTATACGTTCTTCAATGATACTAATTGGGTGCAAACTTCCAGGTTTTAATCCAGGTTCGCTAACATCAATGAATTCATTGTTAATTTTTGCTTCAATTGCTAATTTTTCTAACCTGTTTTCAGCTTTATCAAAAAACGTAGCATATTCTTGTTTTAAAATATTAATTTGTTTTCCTAATTGTTTTTTTACTTCAATTGTTGCGGTTTTGATTTGTTGTTGTAGTTTAAAAATTTCTCCATCATTACCAAAGATTTTTGCTTTTGCTTTTTTTAAATCTTCAAGCGAATTAATGTCTTCTAATTTCATTATTTCTCCTTTGTTTTATTATAATATGCTTTTCAATCATTTTTGAGTTGCTTTCAATAATTTTGAATTTTTTGTTCGTTGCTATTGTTACATGGGTGATAAAATTTTGTATTTAAAAGTTCATTAGGGAGATAATTTTGCTGCGTTCAATGCATAAAAAAATTGTGTGGGTATTGATAATTGACTCCGTCACCTAATTTGGTTGCTGATTTATAATGTGCATCTTTCAGGTGTTTAGGAATTTGATAAATTTTACCCTCCGAAAGCATTGCTTTAACTTTATCGCGTGCGATTACTACCGAATTACTTTTTGGTGAAGTAGCTAATTCAATTATAGCAGTAGTTAATGCTAACTCACCTTCGGGTAGTCCTAAACGCTCAAAAACGCGGATTGCAGTTTCAATTTTTAAAGCAACTAATGGGTTTGCTAGGCCGATATCTTCATAAGCCATCGCTAACATCCTACGAAATAATCCATCATAATCTCCGCTTTGTAAAATTAGAAAACCATAATATAATGCGGCATCTACATCACTACCTCGTAAAGACTTATGAAATGCTGACAAATTGTTGTAATGTGCCGTCTGCTTAGCATCGCTATAAAAATTAATGTTAGGTACAATTGTTTTTAAATCACTTTGACTAACTTCTTGGTTGTCTTTTTTAAGTAGTGCCAATAAGTTTAAATTATTGATGCTAGCCCTTAAATCTCCTGCTGAATATTGTGCTAAATTTAATAAATTTGCATCACTAATATTTAAATGTTGAAAACGTTTATTGATAATTTTACGTAAAGCAGCAGCAATCTCATTTTCAGAGATTTTATAAAATTGTAAAATTTGCATACGGCTTCGTACGGCTGGGTTCACCTTAAAATAAGGATTTTCGGTTGTAGTTGCATATACAATAATTTTGTCAAATTCTAAATATGATAATAAAATGTCTTGTTTGTCTTTATTTAAACGATGGATTTCGTCAATAATAATAACTTCAGAATTATCTAAAATTTTAATTAAATCAGCTTTAGAATCTACGGATGCATTAAAATAACCGGATTTGAGATTTAATTGCTTAGCTAACATCAATGCAGTTGTAGTTTTACCGATTCCGCTTTCGCCAAAAAATAAAAAACTAGAAGTAATTTTATTTTCAATTACTTCTTTGAGAAGTTTCTTAATATGTTCTTGACCAACAATATCTTCTAATTTTTCGGGTCGTAATTGGTTAGCTAAATTTTTTTTCATAATTAATAATTCTTTTTATATGTTTTGAACTTTTATCTTAAAAAATAGAAATAAAACAAGGAAACCTTGTTTTATTTGGTATCTGAAACGCGAATTGAATCGGTACTTAAAGTTATTTCAATTTTCTTACCATATCTTTCAATCAACAAGGTCACTTCTTTGTTTTTTGGATCTAATTTCAAAATTTGTCCGATATAACCTTCGTATGGTTTATCAATAATTTCTACAAAATCGTTTTCATGGTAACCAAAATTAAATTTGTTAGATTTAAATTTTTCGGTTGCTTGTTTTTCGGTTTTGAACATTTTTCTAATTTCTAATTCACTAACTGGTGTAGGTTTTGCTCCTTTTCCGGATGAACCAATTAATCCAGTTACATATTGAGTATTACGCACTAAGAATCAGGCTTTGTCAGTCATATGCATTTTAGCGAAAATATAACCAGGATATAAATTTATATATTTAATTTTATATTCTTCACCAGCTAGTTTTTTTTGTTGCTCTTTTGCTGTTAAAGTTGGTTTAAGAAAGATTTTAAACGCCCCTAAATCGGTAGCATTATTATCAAAATCATCTACTAAACCTTCAGCAACAATCCGATTATTCAATGATTCAATAACTTGATCTTCTTTACCTCTAACGGTTGAAATCATATATCATTTTAAATTATCCATAAGTCTCCTAAATGTGTAATACGTTTCATAATTGTGTAAATCCGTAAGTTAATAAAGACACAAACACAACAAATAATAAAGTAAAAATAAGTATTTTTATAAAGTTTTTAGCATTAGTTTTGGAATCGGGTCATCTTACACGTTTAACATCTTTAACTAATTTTCTAAATCAATAGTGCTTTTTGCGAGTTGGTTTATTATTTTGTTCTGCGACATTATTGTTTGTATTTTGTTGCATTAAACCTCCTCTTTGTGTAATGTATGTGCTTGACAATGGATGCAATGCTTTTTTACTGTGAGTCTTGCGGCATTTTGATTGCTTTTGTTAGTTGTGTAATTTTTTCTACGACAAATTTCGCAAGCAAGAGATACTTTATTATTTTTCATATTTAGAAATTTTACCATAATTAATTTCTTATTTAGAAAGTGAAGAAGTTTTATTATTTACTCTTTTTATTGATATATTCACTAAAAGTTTCCCTAGTTTTATCGTTAAAAAGATAAACTTTACCGTTAGATTTGCTAAATGTAATAAAATTATGAATTGCACTTGGTGTTTTGAATTGTAAATCCTCTAATGTAATGAAATCGGGAGATAATTTGCTTTCTTTTATAAATTTGTCTCTTTTATCCTTTAAAAGAGAATAAAAATCATTGTCATTAGATTTTTTTATTAATGTATTTTTAGGTAGTATAAAAATTCCATCCTTGTAATAAATAGTGGTTTTATGTTTTTGTCTGTTATCATCAATTCATGTGGTAAATCATTTGGTGAGATCGCTATTAATAAAACTGTTACTATTTCTACTAATTTTTGTCTTTTGATATCATTTTTTTTGTTTTAAATAATTACCTAATTTTATATTTTTTTCATTTAATATGACTTCGTTTCCACTAGAAGAGAGACCTAAGACAAAAGTTGAAACACCAGAACTTTTATTAAATTTAAAATCTTCTAATAAAATGAAATCTTTAGAAAGTTTTTTAGTTTTTATTCAATTATCTCTTTTCTCAATCTGACTTCTTAAGGTTTTGTTGGTGTTGGGTCTGATTTTTTCACCTTTTGGAACAATAAATTCATCTTCTTTGAAGTAAATTTTAGTAAATTCTTTTTGTTTAATTTTACTTTGTTTCAAAAATGGGTTTAGCCATGAAATATGTCACAAACTACCTGTATATTTGTTGTCTTCTTTTTCCTTGTTATCTTTATTATTTTTTGTCATCTTAAGAATTTCTCTAAAATTAGAAAGCTTTATACCATTTTCATTAACTAATGTATCATATCCATTTACGAAATAGCCCATAACAAATGAACCGGCCGCTGATGGTGAATTAAATTCGACATCTTTTAATAATATGAAATCGCGCGAAAGGGAAGTATTTGAAAATAATTTATTTCTTCTCCTTATTTCTCGTGGTTGAATTTTAGGGTGAGTTGGTCTAATTTTTTCTCCCTTAGGTAAAACAAATAAATTATTTTTATAAACAACATTAGTTTTATGTCTTATTTTTTGTCCATCTTCTAAAACTTCAGACCATATGACATATCAGTTGTTGCTAAATGTTTGGATTTTATTAGTAGAACTTTGATTATTGTTTGTTATTAAGGTTTCTTTGGGAATTTGGTTTGTATTTATTAATAATTTTTCAGATTCTAATTGACTTGTTCTATCAAGATTTTCAATTTGAGTTTTTGATTCTTTATTTTCTTTTGTTAAATAAAAATCATTTTTTAAAACAAAGTCATAGAAAATTTTAGAAATGATATTTTCTAAAATGGGCATTACAAACTCGTTGTTAATATTAATTATTTGATTAATATTATCTTTATTAGATCTATCATAAGATGGTTCTTGTTTGTTTAAGATATTTAAAATTTTGTTATCTTTAAATGATTTATAAATTGTATATTCTCAAATCCCGAGAGAATTTCAATCTAAATTTTTATGCTCGTTATAGATAAATACTACTGTTTCAATTGGCTTAGAATTTTTTGAATGTTCTTTAATTCTAGAAATAATTGAAGCATTTTCAGTCAGTCTTTCTTTTACTTGCCCGACATAAAAATTTATTTTATTAATACTTTCATTTACTCTCAAGGAATCTAAAAGAATATAAATACCTTGACTTGGAAGGCAATTTAAAACATTATTTTCTGATTTTTCTAAAAAATATTTGACAGGAATAACGAGAATTTTTTCATAAAGTTTATGAGGGATGGATTGTTTATGAATGATTATAGAAGAATCATAACTATATTTAACGATATCGTTATATATGACATAGTCAAACATATAATTTTCTTTTTTTATGATGTAGTTTATGATATTGTCTTGTTTTCTTTCATTATTCATAAAGCCTCTAAGTTAGTTCTTGTTATATAAAAATTACTTTTTTCCCTAATATTATACTTAAAAAATTCATTTTTTTATTACAGATTATTTATGATATTGTATAATTTCTGTAATAATTTTGAAAGGAAAATTTATGGATAAGAAAGTTGTTGTTTTAGCAAGCGATCACGCTGGTTTTAAACTTAAACAAGAATTAAAAGAATATGTGCGATCATTAGGTTATGAAACAAAGGACTTAGGACCAAGTACTGATGCCTTTCCGGTTTCATATGCAACCCAAGGACATAAAATGGCAGATTTTATTGAAGAAGAAAAGCCTGCTTTTGGAATTGGGGTTTGTGGGACTGGTTTAGGAATTTCATATGCTTTAAACAGACACAAACACATTAGAGCAGCGCGTGTTACAACTGTAGAAGATGCACATTTAGCAAAATTGCATAATGATGCTAATGTTTTAACTTTCGGTGGTCGTCAAATTGGTATTGAATCAGCTAAAAAAATGGTTGATGAATACTTAAAAACTAATTATGAAGGCGGAAGACACCAAGCAAGAATTGATGAATTAGACAAGGAGTTTAGATAAATAATGGCAGATAAAAAAGAGATGAAACCGGTTTGACATATAACCTTAGATAAAGAAAAAGGGAAATGAAGAGTTTGTCGCGAAGGCTCAGAAAGAGCATCCATTCTTTTTGAAACACAAAAAGAAGCGGTTCCATATGCAAGAGATTTAGCTAAAAAGAATTCTGGAACATACTACATCCACGGAGAAAATGGAAAAATCCGTGCTGGCAAGGGTTATAAAGCAGATTAAATATTAAAAATGCGCAATATTTTAAATATTGCGCTTTCTTAATTAACTATGAAAAAATCTTTTATTTCTAAACGTGCAATAATTTTTATTATTCAATTTATCTTTTTCTTAGCTTTATTTGGTGGTATTGCAAGTTTGTTATTTATAATAAATATAGAATATATTTATTTATTCTTGTTTATTGCTTATTTTGTTAATACCTTTTTTGTGTTTTTTATTGGATTGCAACGTCGTAATTTTGAGGCAAAATTAGGTTGATTGTATATCATAATTTTATTTCCGATTATTGGACATGCTTTATTTTTTGGGTTTGGTTGAATTTCGCGAAATAAAAATGAAATTAAAATCAAAGATGATGCTAAATTTAAAATTCAGACATACCAAAAAGATGGATATTTACATTCTGAAGATTGCTATAGTGAAGCGTTAAATGCAATTAGTAAAATTAACGATACAACGTCGATGAATTCTGATTATGAATTTATCACCGATGGCTATCGCTTTTATCAAAAACTTTTTAAAGATATTAAAAAAGCAAAAAAAAGTATTTATATCATTTCTTATATTATTAAAAATAGTGAGATTTCAACCGAACTATTACACTTATTGAGACAAAAACATTTTGAAGGTGTAGAAATTAAATGATTAGTAGATTATTTTGGAGCATATTATTCTCAAAAAAAAGAAATAAAAAAATTGCAAAAATTGGGAATTAAAATCTCTTATATTGGTAAAATTTATTATCCTTTTATAAATGCTTCTAGTTTTAATCGTAACCATCAAAAATTCTTGATCATTGATTCAGAAGTGGTATTTTCAGGTGGTAACAATATTTCTGATGAATATGCATCAATGTCAAAAAAATATGGACACTGAATAGATGTAAATTATAAAATTACTGGTGAATATGTGAATGTTTATAACCTACATTTTTTGAAATTATGAAAAATTTTTTCTAATGAAGATTTAGATATCAAACAACATTTACTTAATTTTCAACATACAGGACATCAACATAAAAATCATTCAGTTTTAGTATCAGAATCACCAAGTTTTCCACATTCGCAATCTGAATTTACTTGAATTAAATTACTTTCGCAAGCAAAGCGTTCCATCAAAATTGCATCACCTTATTTTTCTGCTTCTGATGCCTTATATCGTGAAATTATAGTTGCTTTAAGATCGGGTGTTGAAGTTATTGTTTATTTTCCTGGTTTACCGGATAAAAAAATAGTGCATCAAATTGGAATATGACAACTAAAAAAGCTAATGCAGCATGGTTTAAAAGTTCAAATTTATCAAGGACATTTTTTACACTCTAAAATTGGGGTGATAGACGACCAAATCGCATGAGCAGGAACTAATAATTTTGATAGTCGTAGTATGAATTCGCAATATGAAACAATGGATATTATTTATGGTAGAGATGTTATGCAAATAGTTAATATTTTCAAAGAATACGATAGATTTTGTATTGATTTGCAAAGTCATCCTACTTTAAATAAAGAATATAACTTTTTTGAAAACTTTTTCTTTTCTTGACTAAAACACTTAATATAATTTCTTTTATAATATATACCTATGAGATTAAGATTTGACAATACAGCGCAAGAAAAACTAGAAAAATCAAAGTTTTATATTCAAAAATTTCCAATTAACCTTAATTTAAGTGATATTATTGAAATTGGTGCCGGTAAAGGGGAAATGATAAGTCAAATGGCACTTTTAAATCCTGATACTACTTTTTATGCACTTGAAAAATATCAAACAGTTGCACTAAAAATTCTAAAGAAAATAGAAAAACTAAAACTTCAAAACTTGTTTATCATTACTAAGGATGCTAAGGAATTAAAAGAAATCTTCAAAAATCAAAGCGATTGTATTTGATTAACGTTTTCTGATCCTTGACCTAAAAACGCACACGAAAAACGACGTTTAACTTATAAAACGTTTCTTAATTTATATAGAGAAATTTTATCTAATAAAGGTAAGTTATATTTTAAAACTGATAATGACAAATTGTTTGAATTTTCCTTACAATCATTAAGCACGAACGGTTGAAAAATTTTTTATCAAACTAAAGATTTACACAATAGCGAATATAATAACAATAACATACCAACCGACTACGAAATTAAATGATCACAGAAAGGTAAAAAGATTAATTTTTTAATCGCTCAAAAATTTAATAAATAAAACTTTTTCTGTTATAGTGTACTAGAAAAAGTTTTTCTTTGTATATTTATAAAAAAATAATTTAAAACATTGCTTATACTATCACCAAATATGAATAGACGCTCATTTTTTATTAAATGTTGTAAAATTAATAGATATGAAAAAATGAACTTTTAAAATGATTATTTTAACAATTCTAACTTTTGGTTTAATATGACTTAAATGAAAGAAAATTAGTAATCAACACCAAAAAGATACCTTATTTCAAATCCACAATATTCCTTTTAAAATAGAGACATTAATTAATGCGCTTCCTAAGGATAATATTGAATCTTTTGAAAGTAAACACTACCGAATTAATATTTTTATAAGAGATGCAAGGAAGGTAAATGTGGAAGTTATCAAAAAACTAAAAGGTGTTAGCGGAATTTTTTTAAAATCTAACTCTATTTCAATTACTTTTGGAGAATATACATCTGCAGTTGCGGCAGAATTGGCAAAATTAAAATAAGGAGTTTTATGATAAATAATAAATATCAGGTAATTTTAGACAATTTATTAGATATTTCACCTAATGATTCATCGATTTTCACGCGTGTAAATGATAATTTTATTGATCTTTATACATTATTAAGGTTTGATGACTTTAAAAAAATAGTTTATAACGAAAAATTTGAAGTAAGTTTATTAGATGGAAACTTAATTAATATTATTGAAAATCTTAAAAATTGCTTTAATTTTTCAAGATTACGTGAAATTTTAGATACTGAAACCAATCCTTACTATAAAGTTTCGAGAATTAATTTTAATGGTGATTTTCAAACAGAAAAACAAAAAATAATTAATTTTTTAGAGCACATACAGCAAAAATCTGTATTAAGATGAAAAATTTTAGATAATAAAGTGACTAATATTTTGGATGAAACCAATACTTGGCCTTTACATATTGGATTTTTATTTGTATCCTTACGCAAGGAAGATAAAACAATTTATGCACCATTATTTTTTAAAGAAGCAGAAATTAGATTTAAAAATGCTATACCTTATTTATCCAGCGATGGTGATGTAAAATTAAATGAAAAAGTTTTATTCTTTTTAAATAATTCTGGATTTAACATCCATCTCAATGATAATTTTAAAAACTTTGAAATTCAAAAATTAATTAAACAACTTAAAATTGATTGAGAAAACTTATTTACCTTACCAACACAAGTTTTTGATAAATTTCATTCATTAAAACCAAATGATATAAACAATGAAAATATTACTTTTCATCCAGGAACCGTTTTAGGTATTTTTCAGCCTTGGGGTGGATATTCAAGAAATAGGATGAAAGAAATCATCAACAATAATGAGATGGAATCTATTTTAGAAGTAGAATTTAATAAAAACGTTTATAAAAATAAAATTCAAGAATCTATTTTTAGAACAGATATTGGCTTATTTAATGTAACTAAATCTAATTTTTCGCAAGATAAAGCAATTATTTCATCTTTAAATCAAAATACCGTAATTTGAGGTCCACCTGGAACCGGAAAATCACAAACAATAGTTAATTTAATTACTAATATTTTAATTTATGGATACACGGTAATAGTCGCTTCGCAAAAGAAAGCAGCTTTAGATGTTATTAAAGAACGTTTAGGCTCTTTAAGTCATTTTTGTTTATTCTTGCTTAGTTATAAAAATGTAAAAAAGAAAAGTTTTTATCAACCGATTCGTGAGTATTTGGATTTATTAGAAAACTTTGACAAAATAGAACAAATTAAAATGACTCCGGTTTTAAAAGAAAACGAATTAAAATACGTTAGAGCAGTTAATAATTATTTAGATACATCTTATGCAAAAGATTTTCTAAATGCATATTACTATCTTTTTAAACACAAAGCTAATGTAGATATACAAAAAGATGCTGAATTTATTTTTAGTCTGCCAGATATATCCTATCCCTCTTCACAGTTAGAGCCCGAAAAAGTTGCTAAAGCGATTTTAAAAGAAAATAATCTTAGATATCTACCTTTTTTAAAAAAATACTGAACTATTTGCAAAATTTCTAAACAAATTGAAAAAGAGTACAATCATTTTAACGGAAGTTTATATAAATTAGTTTCTTTATTTAATCAGGCTAAGCAAACTACAGGCGAATCTAATTTTCAATATTCACAAAATATGTTACAAAATCATAATGTAGATCTTAATCAAGAAATAACGGATAGTGAAGTAATTAAACAAGTTATCATTGAGCGAATGTTTGAGCGTATAAATAAATTTACACCACAACAAAAGCAAATGTATTCAGAATTTTCACAAAGCGTTAGAATTCAAAACTTAGAACCATATCGCTTTGTTAAAAAATATGCTGAAATGATTAAGTTGATTTATCCTGTAATTATCGCTACACCTGATACTGATTTATCTGCTTGAAATAAAGAAGAATTTGATTATGCAATTTTAGATGAATCTAGTCAAATTTTTATTGAAAAAGGGTTACCTATTTTATATTTAGCCAAAACTAAAATTTTAGCAGGTGATCGCGAACAAATGAGACCTAGCAATTGATTTGGTACTAGAAATACCGATGATACAATCTTTGGTAAAGTTGAATCGTTATTAGATTATGCTATTTCATTAGGTGTATATCAAATTATTTTAGATAAGAATTATCGTGCAAATCATGCGTCATTAATGACTTTTTCATCTAAGTACTTTTATAATTCATCTTTAGATGTTATAGATAATGCTGATGCAATAGAAAATCAACCAATTGAAGTGCATCAAGTCGATGGGGTTTGAGAAAATAATCATAATAAAGCAGAAGCAGAAAAAGCTATTGATGTTTTATTAAAAAACATTGATAATTACAAAAAAATCATTTTATTAGCTTTTAATGCAAAACAAAGTGATTATTTAACTAATTTAATTTATAGTCAACACCCAGGACTAGAACAAGCAATTTATACTAAAAAACTACTCATTCGTAATATAGAAAATATCCAAGGTGATGAAGCTGATTTAGTGGTTGCAACAGTTGCTTATGACAAAAATACTAAACTAAATTTTGCATATGTATCTCGTAGTGGTGGTAAAAATGCTTTAAATGTTGCCATTAGTCGTGCAAAAGAAAAGATGATAGTGATTAAAACTATTAAGGCTTCAGAAGTACAAATTCAACCAAACTCAACAGAAGATTTAATGTTATTTAAAAAATGACTTAGTTTTTTAGAATTAGATGACGAACAACGCAGAGAATTACATAAAAAAGTATTCATAGAAAAGAAAAATAATCATTCAGAAAACCAAAGTAATACCACATGATTTAAAGAATTAGTCTCTAGCGAACTTCAAGAAGCAATTAAACATAAACCAAGTTATGAATTATTTAAAAAATATAATATTGGTTCATTTGATATTGATCTTGTTATTACTAAAAATCAAAAACCATATAAATGCATTTTATTTGATACCTTAGATTATGGGACAAGTGATTTAGAAAATTATGCAATCAAGCGTGATAAATATCGTTTTTTAAAAGCTAAAAAATATGATGTTATCGTAGTTACTCCACTTAATTGAATTGAACTACAAAATATTATTACTTTATGATTTAATTCTGAAACTACAACTAACAATAAAGATGATTATCAACCAACCAATACATATTTAATTAATAAAACTAATATCTTTATTTCAACAACAGAATTAGATGCTCCGGATGCTTATGATAAAATCTCGACTGCTAATAGTGATTTTGAAAGTAATTATCAAGAAAGTATTCAAGAAGAATTTGTTAAAAAAACTCATAGTAATATGACATTTATTAGTAATCTGAATAAAGTTTATAACGAAGATTTACAATCAGTTATGCAAACTAATACACAAATTCCACAAAACGAGAATTCAGAACCAAAAGTTGCTGTTATTGGTAATGATCCTGAGGCTGTAAGCGAAGAATTATCTAATCTAACACCTATTATTGTTCCAAAACAAGATAGTAGCGAAATTTTGGAAGAAGAAAATAATTTTTGAAAAGCAATTAATATTGATCTTAGTCCACAATCACAAAAAATGTTTGATAGTAATGCTGCAGAAGTTTTAGATAATCCTGAAATCAATCCTACGACTACAAAAGATACCTTAGATGATTTGAATGGTTGAATTTTATCGGATGCATCAGATGAAGAATTAGATGTAAATTCAGAACAACCTTTAGATTCTGAATACTTAGATTCAGTAGACCAATTCACTAAAACTTTAGAAACCATATTAGGAAAATAATGAAAACAAACATTAATTTCAAATATGATGTTATAGAAAACAAGGTTATATCAAAAAATAAAAAAATAACCTTGTTTTCTATCTCTTATGGAACTAGATGATTGTTTTTAACAACAATTATCCTAAATATTGTGAGTATTATTTTAGAAACTTATATGCCTTTGTTTGTTAAAAACATCTTAGATACCATAAATAAAACATCGTTAAGTTACGATATCAAATATCAAGCAATTGTGAAGTATAGTATTTACTTAATAGTGTTTGGAGTATTGACGGGTATTTTTACACTTTTGGCAGCATATTTAAATGTCGTCGCGCGCTATCGTTATGCAAAGAATTTGAGATATGTACTATTTGCAAAAGTTCAAACCTTTTCATTTGAAGATTTAGATAAATTTTCGACGGGGGTTATAGTAAATCGTTTAAGTAGCGATGTTGATAACATTGTTAAACTTTACGGAATTATTGGGCGCCCACTTTTTAGATTACCAATTATGTTTGTTGCAAGTATTGTTTTTGCCGCGCAACAATCCGGAACTTTGTCTATTATTTTTGCAATTACTTTACCTTTATTATTAATTTTCTTTGTAATTATGTGAAAATATGGAATTCCAATTTTTTCAAAAACATTTAAAAAGACTGATGAATATAATTCAAAATTACAAGAAAATCTAAATTCAATGCGTGTAATAAAATCTTATGTAACTGAGGAACAAGAGCAAGTCAAACATGATCAAATTAACTTAGAAATGCGAGATATCTCAATTAAAGGTGAGAAAATTTTTACATGATATCACATTGTCATTATGAATACAATTTTTATGTCAGTGATTACTTTAGTTTTAATTGGAATACCAATGGTTTTAAAACAAGAAATAGAAATTGGTACAATTACTGCTTTTTCTACATATATTTGAATGATTACCGGTTCTTTTATGGGAATTTTAAACATTTCTGGTGAACTTTTTCGCTCAATACCAAGCGCCAAAAGATATAAAGAAATTATAGATCACCAAATTAGCATCATACAAAAACCCAATGCTATAGCAAAAGAAATTACCGGAAATATAGAATTTAAAAACGTTGTTTTAAAATATAAATCAAATGATTTTAATTCTTTAGAAAATATTAATTTATCAATTCAAGCAGGTAAATCTTTGGGTATTATTGGTTCTACTTCATCAGGAAAAAGTAGTTTACTAAACTTAATTCCACGCTTTTACGATGTCTCTGATGGCCAAATTTTTATTGATGACATTGATGTTCGTAATTATCAATTTAGCAATCTACGTGCAGCAATTTCTGCAGTATTTCAAAATACAGCGCTTTTTAGTGGTAGTATTCGCGATAATATGAAATGAGGAAACCCACAAGCAAGCGATGATGAAATTATCATAGTTTTAAAACAAGCTTGTATTTGAGATTTCGTTGCGAATCAACCGAATCAATTAGATTATCACATAGAACAAGGTGGTGAAAATTTATCTGGTGGACAAAAACAACGTTTTTGTATTGCTAGAGCGCTATTAAAAAAACCTAAAATTTTATTATTAGATGATGCTACTAGTGCCTTGGATACAAAAACCGAAAAATCAATCCAAGATGCGTTAAATTCGCTTTCAAATGTTACTACATTGATAGTTTCACAAAAAATCAATTTTGTTCGCCATTGCGATAATATAATTATTTTAGATAACGGAAAAATTATTGCCTCAGGAACTCATCAACAGTTATTACATAATAGTAAATATTATGCAGAGTTATATCAAATTCAGAGCTCATTAGGAGGTTTGGATGAAAACTAATAATGCTAATGAATCTTTATTTAATAAGCAAGATTATAAACTCTCTAATAAACAGAAAATTTCAACACTTAAAAACATTATTAGAATCATTTGAAAACATCATAAATATATTTGGATGATTTCGTTGGTTTTGATTGTTATTGGCAGCGGTGGTTTATTATATAATCAAGTTTTTATTGGGAAAATTATTATTGATGGATTTTTAGTTGAATTTTCTAAAAATCCAAGCGCGCAAGAAGCAGCAAAATTTAATTTTTATAAGTTTTATTTAATAGTTGGTTTATCTGCACTTTGGTTTTTTGTAACTGTTTTAGCGGGTTTTATTTGAAAAAGATTGTTAATAAAAGCTACAAATAATATTTTGTCAATCATGCGAAGCGATTTATATAAACATATTCAAAGTCTACCGATTAGTTTTTTTGATTCAAATGCTAAAGGTGATTTAATGGCACGCTTTAGTTCAGACATTGAAGCGTTGCGAGATTTTATTTCTAATTCATTACCGCGGGTTATAGATACCTTTATTACTTTATTGGTTTCGGTTATTGTAATGTTTAGTTTAGATTGAATTTTAGCTTTGATCATGATTTTTGTAATGTTATTGATTTTGCTCTTTTCATTTTTAATTGCTAAACAATCTAAAAAAGGGTTTGCATATCGCCAAAAAAGTAATGGTGCATTATCGGGTTTTACCGAAGAAGTGGTTGGTAATTTACGTACCATCAAAATTTTTAGTCAAGAAAATCAAATTTTTTCAAACTATCAAAAATTTAGTGAAAGTTTATATAAAGGTGAAATCAAATCGCGCGGTTATTCTGATTTATTGTTTCCATTTTCTATATGAATGGGAAATGTAGGATATATTATTGTTGCTATTTTTGGTGCTATTTTATTAGTACGTGGCAATGGGGCGGGATTAGGATTAAGTATCGGTATTTTGATTTCCTTTACACAATTTGCAAAAAGTTTTTCGGGCCCGGTTTCTTCAATCATGGATGTTGCTAATTCGATAATTATTGCCTTAGCGGGCGGAAAGCGTGTTTTTGATATTTTTACAGCGCAACCCGAAGTAGATCGTGGAAAAATTAAATGTGTAAAAGTAATTAAGCAAAATGAGCAATATTACGAAATAAGTGATCCCAAAAATACAGATGCAATTTGAGTATATAAATTTAGTGATTCAAGTGACTGAATTGTTAAATATAAAGAAGTTGTAGGTAATATCGTTTTTGATGATGTGTCTTTTGCATATAATCAAAAAGCGACCCTAAAAAATATTTCATTTTCAACACATAAAGGTCAAAAAGTTGCTTTAGTTGGTCCAACCGGAGCCGGAAAAACTACTATTACAAGTTTATTGATTAGATTTTATGAACCTAGTAGTGGTCAAATTAGTATCGACGGGATCGATATTCAAGATATAGAAAAAAGTTCACTACGTAAAATTATAGGAATAATTTTACAAGATGCAACCTTATTTACTGATACGATTGCAAATAATATTTCTTACGGTGATAACGAAGAACTTAATATTGAATTATTAAACTCATCAATTTATATTTCAAACTTACAAGAACATATAAATAAGCTATCCGAAAAAGAAAAAACACATTTAGCAGATCGTGGAAATAAACTTTCACAGGGCCAAAAACAACTTATTACAATTGCTCGTGCCACATATAAAAATCCGCCTATTTTAATTTTTGATGAAGCCACTTCTAATATTGATACCATTACCGAATATCAAATCCAAAAAGCGATGGATAAAGTGATAGCTAACCGCACAACATTTATTATTGCGCATCGTTTAAGTACAATCAAAAATGCTGATTTGATTTTAGTAATCAATGATGGTAAAATCATCGAAGCAGGTAATCATCAAGAGCTATTAGAGTTTCAGGGTCAATATTATCAATTGTGAATGAATGCGCAAAGTAGAGATCAATAAAAGCAGGTTATTCCTGCTTTTTGTTTTCATCTATATGTGGATTGTTTTGTTGTTTATAAGTATCCGGAATTTTTGAGTTCATTAATTTCAGTTGTTCTAAAATTAATTCGTCTGTTGTTGGTTTTGGTGGTTCTTCTATTTTGATTTCGGGCGGATGTTTTTTTAAACGTCGTTTTTTAAGATACAAGCGAACAAAATAAAAGATATATAAACTGATAAAGATTACTAAGGTAACTACGATAAAGTTAATTAAGGTTCCTAAAAATTTTCCGTATTTAATTCCACGTCAACTCAAGTCGTTTAGATCTTTAAATTTATCACCCAAAATGTTTTGAATTATAGCTGACAAAATAACGTCATTTGCTAATGAAGATACTAATGCACTAAAGACCGAACCGGTTATAAAACCAATAGCTAAGAAAATCATATTTCCTTTTTTAAAGAATTTTCCAGCTTCGCTAAAGGTTTCTTTTCACAATGATTTAGGTTTTTTTTCTTCCATATTTTCCTATTTTGCCTTGATTACATCTACAGCAACAATTTCATCTCCGTCTTTTAAATTAATAATTTTAACACCTTTAGTAGTGCGTGAGCTTTCAGAAATTTCGTTAATTGAAATACGTATAGTTACTCCAGCTGATGTAATTACAAGTAATTCATCATCTTCTTGTACAAAGCGCGCAAAGACTAAGTTTCCAGCTTTTTCAGGGTTAATTCCCGCAATTCCTTTTGCACCACGTTTTGTGATGCGGTATTCGTTTTGATCGGTTAATTTTCCGAACCCTTTTGAACCTAATGATAAAATGTATTTGCCATCACGGTTTGAAGAAGCGGAAATAACTTGTTGGTTTGCATCTAATTTTATCGCTTTAACCCCGAGCGAATTACGACCTAAAGCACGCACATCATCAATTTTAAATAAAGCAATATGACGGTAGTTATTTGCAACCAAAATATGATCTTCATCGGCCGCGATAAAAGCACGAACTAATTCATCGCCTTCGTTAAGTTTAAAGGCTTTTAGGCCGCTACGGCGTACGTTTTTAAATAATGTTAAACTAGATTTTTTAAAAATTCCTTGTTTAGTTACAGTCGCTAAATATTCGTTTTCCTTATAATCATCTACACTAATAATTGAAATAATTTTTTCTCCATTATTGACATCTAAGGTTTCTAAAACATTAATAAAAGGAACTCCTTTACTTTGTTTAGAACCTTCAGGAATTTGATGCCCACGTAATCTATAAGCTTTTCCAAAGTTAGAAAATAGTAATAAATCGGTGTGTGTTTTGGTTTGTAAAATCATTGCAATATCGTCATCTTGATAAGTACGCATACTAATCGAACCAACGCCACCACGTTTTTGCACGTTGTATTCTTCTAAATTAATACGTTTTACATAACCTTTAACTGAAGTGGTAATAACGATATCGTTTTGTGGAATTAAATCTTCTTCGCTAATTTTACCAACTGCAGCAAAATCAATCTTGGTACGTCTGCTATCACCAAATTTTTGTTTAATTTCTTGTAGTTCGGTGATAATTAAATCAATTAATTTGTTTTCATCAGCTAATATTGCTTTGTAGTTAATAATTTCTGCTAATAAACCTTGCAATTCTTCTTGCATCTTTTCGATGTTTAAGCTAGTTAAACGACGTAAGTTCATATCTAAAATCGCTTTAGTTTGACGCTCGGTTAGTTCAAAACGTTGTGCTAATTTTTCTTGTGCGATTATATCTGTTTTAGAAGCCTTAATAATTTGAATTACTTCATCAATGTTAGCGATTGCAATTTTAAGTCCTTCTAAGATATGAGCGCGTTCTTCGGCGCGTTTTAAATCAAAATTAAGTCGTCTAATAACAACGTTTTTTTGATGTTTAAGATATTCATCTAAAACTGCTTTTAAATTTAGAAGTTTAGGTTCACCATTGACTAATGCAACGATGTTGGCACTATATGTGGTTTGAAGATATGTTTTTTGAAATAGTTTATTTAAGATAATGTGTGGATTATACCCACGTTTTATGTCAATAACAATCCGAATCCCTTCACGATTAGACTCATCGCGCAAATCAGCGATTCCTTCGATTTCTTTGCTTTTGTGGTAATCCACTATTTTTTGGATTAGAGTTGTTTTTTTTATGGCATAGGGAATTTCGGTTACGATAATTTGTGATTTACCATTATTTTTTTCAATCACATGAGTTTTAGAACGCACAATAATACTTCCGCGCCCAGTTTCATATGCATCAGCAATTCCTTTGGTTCCTAAAATAATTGCTCCTGTAGGAAAATCTGGTCCTTTTATATATTGCATCAATTCTCTAACTGTTATTTTAGGGTTTTTAGCTAATGCAATTGTTGCATCAATGGTTTCTGAAATGTTGTGTGGTGGAATTTCAGTTGCCATACCAACAGCAATCCCTGAAGAACCCGAAACTAGTAAGTTTGGAAATCTAGATGGTAAAACTGATGGTTCTTTTTCACTTGCATCATAGTTATCAACAAAATCAACAGTTTCTTTTTTGATTCCCTCTAACATTTCTACTGATAATTTTGACATTCTTGCTTCAGTATAACGCATCGCAGCAGCTTGATCGCCATCAATTGACCCAAAATTTCCGTGTCCATCAACTAGTGGATAACGCATTGAAAAATCTTGTGCCATACGTACCATTGCTTCATAAACCGAGCTATCACCGTGTGGGTGATATTTTCCTAAAACATCCCCAACTATACGTGCTGATTTACGGTGTTGTGAACCTGGTGTGATACCTAGTTCAGACATATCATAAAGAATTCTACGATGCACGGGTTTTAAACCATCTCTTACGTCAGGTAAGGCGCGAGAAACAATCACACTCATTGCATATTCTAAAAACGATGTTTTCATTTCATCATCTAATAAAACTGGATGTAACCCATTAGTTTCTTCACTAATAATTTGTGATTGTACCCGATATTCATCGTTATTTTGTGGAACTTCTTCCTCTTCTTCATCTACAATCTGTTCTTGTTTTTTACGAAACACTATTTTGTTGTCTTCTTCATATTCATATTCTTGATTAGTTTCATGATTTTTGTTATCTTGTAAATCTGAATTAAAAGGTTTATTTTCTTTATCTATTGACATAAAATCTCCAATTTAATAAATTAAAATTTATTAAATTATATATTTTTTTTCGAAAGATTAAAGTTAATAAATGTAATTTTTAGTATTATAAATTCTTAGTTTTAGTTATTTTTAAAAATAATTAGTTCTTTAAAATTATTTCTACCTTTTAATATTTTTAAATTAAAAATAAATGAAGCAAAGTAAGATAGTAGTACTGCAAGTTATTAAATTTCCGATTAAAGATAGTACATAAAATATTAAATTCTGAAAAACCTAATACTATAAAACTGCAAAACTATATTTTGTAAGTTTATTAAATAATTAAATTTTATACTTTTTATAAATATAGTATGCATTTTTTAATATTTAAGTGTTTAATTCTGTTTTTAAACATATGGGTTGTATATCAAAAATAGAATCCCTATTTTTGATATACTACTTTTGAATGATATCTAGTTTATTTGTTTTTTTTCTAAAAGAACTTTTTCCTGGTTTTTGACTAAATCTTTAAGCATTTTAACTTCTTTTAAAGTGAGTTTACGATATTCACCTAAACGCATTTTTTCAACCGTAATTCCAGCATATTCTACACGCTTCAGGTTAATAACTGTTTTATTAACTGTTAAAAATAATTCCTTAACATGATGGTATGTTCCTTGAGTTAAAATAACAAAGTAAGATTTCGGTGAGTCTTCGCCAATTGGTATTACCTGTTGCACGCTTTTGACACCATTTACTTTTACAATTGAATTTAATGTTTTTAGTTCTTTAAACTTTAATTTTTCATTTAATCTTGCACGATATACTCTAGGAATTTTATATTTAGGATGTAATAGTTTATTAGTTAAATCCCCGTCATTAGTCATTATCAAAACTCCGGTTGTATCATAATCTAAGCGCCCCACCGGAAAAACACGATACGGAACATCTAATAAGTCTACTACTGTAGTACGATCAAAATTATCTTTGAAGGTAGAAACTGTTTTAGTAGGTTTATTTAAAACATAATAAACTTTTTCTTCTTGTTGTATTGGTTTATTTTTAACTAAAATGTAATCCGAAAACGTTGCTTTATCGCCGATTTTAGCTATCTTACCATTGATTTTTACGTGCCCGTCATTAATAAGTTTTTCAGCTTCACGACGTGAAGCAACTCCGGCTTGCGAAAGTAGTTTTTGTAATCGAATTGCTTGCATTATTCCTCATTGATATATTTTTGATAAAGTTTTTCAGATTTATCACTAAAATTTACTTTTTTTGCTTTGTTTCATTGATATGTGCGTTCAACAACTGCTTTAAAACCTTGATCTAAATTTTCTAACGCTAATTGACGAATTTTTTGTATTCCTTCAAATTTACGTCCCTGACAAATCTTATCAGCTACAAAGATAATTTTATCTAACATTGACATATTATCGTGCATTTCGGTGTGATATCTAATGGCTTGTAAGATTTCGTTATTTTGAAGTTTATAATGATATTTTAATCATAAATAGCCGCAAATTTGGTGGTAAAAAGCAGGATTTTTCTCATTAAAATCAGGTTGATATTTCTTAATAAACTCTAAGGATTTTTGTACATCTCATTCTTTGGTAATGTCATGCATCAAACCAGCGATGTAAGCATCTTTAGCTGAATAGTTATTTTTTTTTGCTAATTGAACCGCAAATTCAGCGGTTGCAACAGAGTGTTTAGCACGCAGCGCACTTAAAGTATTATGTAAAATCTTTTCTAAATATAATCCATGCGCTTGGATGTAATTTAAAACTCTATCATCAATTAGAGAGCAATTACCTTTTTTAAAATCTGTGGATGAATACTTTAAGATTGGATTATCTAAAAGCAAACAGTGATACTTTTTAAAATTGGTTTTATTAATTTTAGTTTCACGTTTAAAAATTACGATCTGACTTAGTTCTGCGATTAAATCGATATTTTTTCATTTATGCAACTTAGATAAATTATCACTACCGATTAATAAAAATAATTCATCATTAGGATATTTATGTTTGAGATACTTTAAGGTTTGAAATGTGTAAGATACACTATTTTGCTTGATTTCAAAATCACATAGTTCCATTTTCTCTTCTAAAACTAATTTAATCATTTCAACTTTATGGATTGGTTTGATTAAATTAGTTTTAGTTTTAAAAGGTGAAACATAAGTGGGAACTAATAATAACTTATCTAAATGTAGATACTTAATTGCATAGCGAGCCAGCTTGATGTGTCCTTTGTGGATGGGATTGAATGAACCACCAAAAATTCCTATTTTCATAAATTTACCTCTTGAAGACACCGACCTCGATTTGATCTGACTGTCCCCTTCTTTTTTTAATGCGATCAATATTATAATCAGCAAGAGTTTTTAAACTTTTTTGTTTTAAAGTAGTATTCACTTTATAGATAATTTGATCTACTACATAATTGGATTTACTGGGTTTATTTTGTTGTAAAATACTTAAATTACGAAAGTTTTCGAAAGAATTAATTAACTCTGAAATTCGAATACTAATTCCAATTATTTTATGGTTTATAAAATAATCATAATACATTTGAATGCAAATTTTAGCAATTTCTGTAGCCTTATCTATGTGTTCACTTATTTTTTGATGTTTGATAATTCAACCTTGCTCAAAAGTACGAATTCCAAAGGATATTAAATTTCCTACTTTATAAATTCTTTGTAAACTTTGTGAAACTTTTTCGGCTTGCATTTCAATGTTTTTGGTAATAAAGTCGGTATCTATTTCTTTTTTATGAAAAGTAATATCGCGACTTATCCCTTTGATATCAGAAGTACTTTGAAATGTATCGTTATTTTGAAAAAAATCTAATTGTTGTAAAAATTTAATTCCGGCTGTCCGAAAAATTGTAGTTAGACGAATATCGCCTGGAGTAAGTTGATATAAATCACCGATAGTGTTAATTTGCATATCTTTAAAACGCTCAGATAAACGCTTTCCGATTCCGTGGTATTCTATGATATCTAAGTTAAAAAAACGTTCTTGATAGTTACTTTCATTTGTTAAACCAATTTTGTTAGGTTTAAAATAGTTGGTTGTCATTTTTGCATAAAACTTTGTTTTAGAAATACCAATTGTTATCGGGATGCTAAAATTCTGATATACATCAGTTTGGATTTTTTGTGCGTAATTCATTGCTTTTTCATCATTATCTATATTTTCTGGGATTAATAAATAACATTCATCGATAGAACCAATTTCAAACTGCTTTGCATAATATTTTTTAAGATGTCTAAAAATAGCGTTCGATGTAGTGATGTATAAATCAAAGCGTGGCTGTTCGATGATAGTTTTAGGTTCTAGTTGTAGAATTTTTGAAACTTTTCAACCTGCTCTGATTCCTTTGTCTCTTAAATCATAACTTACAGAAATTGCTACGGCGTTAGGATGTTTGTTTGCGATTGCAATTGGTTTGTTTTTCAAATTAGGTTTTAAAGCACGAATTGCACTAACAAAATAACAATCAAAATCAATATGAAAAATATATGGTCTAAACATCATCAAATACTTGTGTAATTAGCAAACTACAACTAATGCGATTAGGTTGACTTTTGATATTATAAAAAACTCATAAATTTTTGATTTTTTGTAATTCAGATTCGTTTAATTGCTGACCTTTAACAAAATTGCTAAATAAAGTAGCTAATTCTTTAATTTCAGTTTTAGTTTTATTTTTAACCAAATTTAAAAACATATCAGTAGCGGCAACAAATGGAGCACAACCATTTCCATCAAATTTTGCATCATTTAAAACTTCGCCTTCTCAAGTTAGTTGAATTTTTAAAGTATCAGAACAACTAGTACTAAAAAAAGTTTGATATTCATTTAGGTTTGAATCTTTGTTTTGTGGATGCATATAATGTGACATTATACTTTCACGCGCTTGGTTTGGATTAAAATCCATAAAAATCACCTCCATTTGCTAATGCATCAATTAATTTATCTATATCTTCAAAATTATTATAAATTCCCAATGAAATACGTAAATACGAATATTCATAATCAATATTTCTAAGATAAGGAGTACAAAAAATTCCGGCAATTGTATAAATATTTTTCTTACCTAGATATCCAGCTACGTCTTGTGCGTTAATTCCTTTTACATTAATTAAAGCAATGTAATCACCAGGCTTACTTGCAATGGTAATATTTGGTAATTCAGAGAGTCTTTGATGTAGGTAAATTGAAAGTTTTTGAAGAATATATTTGGTTTTTTGATAACCAATAGAATTAAAAAAATCTATTGCTTTATCAAACATAAAAAATCCAGCCAAATCTGGTGTTCCGGGTTCAAAAGCAGCGATTGTTTGTTTTAAACTTCATTCACCGTTAATTTTAATTTCATTTACACTTCCACCACCAAATTTTACAGGTTTTAGTTGTTTTAGTAGTGTTTTTTGCACTGCTAAAACCCCCATTCCGGTTGGTCCATAAAACTTATTGGTGCTAAAGACTATAACATCGCAAATTTGTAATGAAACTTTTTGGTGACAAATAGCTTGTGCAGCATCGTTAAAAATTAAAATATTTTTTGCTGTAGCGATATCTTTGATTTTATTTAAATCATAGTTTTTATAAAAGGTATTATTTTCTTGGGCAAAAGCTATAATCTTAATATTATTATGCAAATTAATGTCTTTTAAAATATCGTCGCTAATTAATATTTTACTATGAGTTTTTTTAGCAATTTCTATTCAAGGAATCATATTAGATGAATGATTATGTGTGTCTAATAAAATAATATCATTTGGTGTTAAAAGTTGTGCCAACATATTCACGAATAAGTTAATACTTTCGGTGGTTCCACTAGTAAAAATAATTTCTTCACTCTTAGCGTCTAATAAATCTGCAACTTTTTTGCGGACTGTTTCAATTTTTTGGTTTACCAAATTTCCTAATGGAGTATCTGCGGTTCTCGAAGATATTGAAGTTTTAGTATAAAAATCATAAATTGCATCAGCAGCAATTTTTGGTTTTAACACTAACGCAGCACTATCAAAATATGTAATTTCTTTTAAAATAGGAAAATGTTTTCGGATGGATTGATTTTTCATTACAAAACTCTCTTTAAAAGTTTAATTAAGAACACATTATAACAAGGAAATTGTTTAAATTCATCTAAAAAATCATAATAAAATGTACGTTTGAAAGAATTAAAAAGAATTAAATCATTAATTAAAAACTTATAAGAAGATTTTTTGATTTCATTAAGACTTCTTTTTTTTATCATTAAGTGACAAAATAAGAATGTATAAAAATTAGTAAGCAAAGAAGTATAATCACTATTTAAAGGAACACAAAATTCATATACAGCATTTTTTAAATCATCTAGATTATTAATTATTTGTTCTTTAAAAACCGGATTGATATTACTAATTAAATTTAGATGTTTAAATATTTCGAAAGTAGAAGTAAAAATTTTAAGATTTTTTTGATATAACCATTGCAATAGGTTATTATTTAACATTTTTACTTTCTGATTCAAATTTAATCAATAATTTATAAAAATTTTCTAAGACTCCATTTACAAATTGATATAAATTTTCATCATTAGATTTACCGGAAATTAATTCGTTTGGTTTACCAAAATAATCTTTAGTAATTTCAATCGCTTCATTAATAACGATTTTAGGTTCAATATTTCAAAATTCTACACAAGCATTTAAAATAATAGCTTTAATTAAAGGGCTTAAACGATCTAATGATCAATTTTCATTTAGTAATTTTGATAAAATAGTTTTATTAAATTTATCTCATTTAATAACGATTAAAAGATGTTCAATCTGCTCTTGATTTAAATTAAATTCCTTAGTTAATTCTACAATATCATAGTCTATCTCTAGTAATTCGCGTTTATAAATTACTGCGATATTTTTTAAACGATTGTTACGTCTAGATAATATATTTTTTTTTTGCATAAGAACACCTCATTTAATGATTTTTTAATCTTTTTATTATATCATATCGTGCTAAGTTTTTTATATAACTACATGGAGAAAACATGAAAAAAATTTGTTTTTCTCATGTTTTGCCGAGAGTTTGAAAGCGGTGAAGTTTGGGAAACTTAGGTGATTTTTACAATAGTTTAACTAATAAAACCAAAGATGATTTTAATATAGGAAAATTCTATTACATTGATTATTTAAATATATTAAATAATACATTTATAGATATAAGTAAATTAAAGAAAATTAAAGAGGACAAAAAACAAAATTTAGTTAATAAAGGTGATATTTTCTTTACTATATCTTCTGAAACGCCTGAAGAGGTTGCGATGAGTTCGATATTAGACAAAAATATAGAAAATACTTACTTAAACAGTTTTTCAGTAGGCTACAGATTGTTTGATTTAGAAGCATTTGATTTACATTATTTAGGTTATTTATTAAGAAGTAAAAAATTCAGAGATCAAATTCTTATATTAGCGCAAGGAATTTCAAGATACAATATTTCAAGGTCTACACTAAAAACACTTACTATTACATATTCATTAAATTTGATTGAACAACAAAAGATTGGTAAATTAATTTTTGGTACAGATTGCTACCTATCACTTCTTCAACGAAAGTACAATTTTGCAATTTTAACTGTCTTTGTGTTCAAAATATGTTTTTTTGACAACAAAATTATTGTATTTTATTTAAAAATAACTTTTGTTTGAAAGCACCGAAGTGTGGGGGATTTGTTTGATTTCGAAAGA
>NZ_SOCN01000004.1:0-14213 GCF_004365095.1 Mycoplasmopsis mustelae | reverse complement strand
CCAAAACTACCTGCTGTGGAAAGCATATATTTGATTTTCTTTTTAATGTTCATTATTCCTCCATAAATTATTAAAAATAAGTTAATTAAATCTTTAAATTCTATATTTAAAAACTTAATTAATTAAATTCACAACAATTTATTAAAATTTATTTTTGTACTCTAATTTTAGTTTTTTTTTTTTTTTTTTTTTTTCAAAGGAAAAATGAAGATTTTTTTAAAATTATGGGTTATTCTTACTATTTTTTCCACTCTTGTGAGTCTTTAAATGTAAACTCAAAAGCTACATTATAAAAATTAAAAATAGTGTAATTTTTTGTATTTATAAAATTTGTTAAGTTTTAAAAACCCTTTTCCATCAATTGGATAGAAGGAATCATTTAATTGGCAATAATTTTAGTCAAAACAAGAGTTTCGTTAGAATTTTTTACTTAAAAATACTGATCTATCTTTTTTATACTTTCTCAGTTAAGAAACTATATTAAACGTTTTTTTGCTATAATTAAGCGTAAAAAGTTTTTATATACACTAAAATTTGCTATACATTTTTAGAATTTCGTATCATTAAAATAATGTCTTGATAAATTACTCATTCATCATTAATTGCTTCGTTTTAATCTTTGAATAAAAACTTATTGCATTTGTTTTTGAATAATTGAAGTAAAGGTTAAATCGGTCAATAAATTCATTATTCTCATCTTGTATTTTGGGAATACCAAATCTACAATTATTATTTTCAAACTTAAATACGGTTTAACAAAAATATAAAATACACAAATAATAGAATTTATTTTAATTCAACAACTATTTATTTTAGAAATACAGAAAGTATTTATTAATTCTCAAATTTAATCCCGTAGGTTCCTAGAATATTTCTTTATTTTTGTATATACGATAGTAATCCTAAAAAGTTAAGCCAAATAGCAAACAAAAGACAAAAAAAGATGATATTTTTAAAATCATCTTTTTTTGTTTATTAAAGTAGTACCGGTTTGCAATTTAAAAAAGTTTCATTTGATCATTCTCTGAAAGGTGATCTAAAATCCCAAATTCTTCAATTTTTTTAAAAAGGGTTTGATTAATTCCGCTTCTGATTTTAAAATCCTCTTTAGATAAGAAATCTCTTTCATCACGAGCGATAATAATTTTTTCTGCTGCCGAAAGACCTAGGTTTTTAATCGATGTAAACGGAGGAATTAAACACTTATTTTGATAATCAATAACTCATTCTTTAGCTTTTGAAGTCTTTAAATTAATATTTGCGATTTTAAAACCACGTGCATAGCACTCACGGGCTATTTCTAGCGTAGTTAATAACTCTTTTTCATTTACTTTTGGATCTTTTAAAGCGTTTAATTCTGTGATTCTACGATTAATTTTAGTAATTTCAGTATCATTAATTAACGTTTCTAATTCAAATTCCTCAACACGGGTTGAAAAATAGGTTGCATAATATTCCAAAGGTTTATACAACTTAAATCAAGCAACACGTCAAGCCATCAAAACATACGCTGTAGCATGAGCTTTCGGAAACATATATTTAATCAACTTCATACTATGGATGGCTCACTCTGGAACATTGCAAGCTTTTAAATGTGTTTCTTCATCAGAAGTTAAACCTTTTCCTTTACGAACTTTTTCCATTATATTAAAGGCATAGAGAGGTTCTACACCGATTTGAATTAAAAAGTTCATAATATCATCACGACATGATATTACTTCATTTAACTTCATACCTTCTTTTTTAATTAAATCTTGCGCGTTTCCTTTTCAAACATCCGTACCATGCGAAAGACCTGATAAAGAAATTAAATCCGCAAAACTTCGTGGTTGTGCATCATGTAACATTTTACGCACAAAAGCAGTGCCGAATTCTGGTAGACCTAAAGCACCCGTACTTTCTCCACCTAAATGTGCTGGAGTAATGCTCATTGCTTCTGTCGTTGAAAATAACGACATAACCTTTGGATCTTTTTTTGGTATATCAGTTTTAACATTGATTCCGGTTAGATTTTCTAACATCCGGATTGCGGTCGGATCAACATGTCCTAAAATATCGAATTTAATAATATTATCGTGAATTGCACGATAGTCAAAGTGTGTAGTTTTTCAATCCAAACTTACATCATCAGCTGGATAATTAATTGGAGTAAAATCCTCAACAATAAATTGGTTAGGAATAATAATAATCCCGCCCGGATGCTGACCCGTGGTGCGTTTGACATCTTCTAATTTGCTTGATAAAAAATCAATAAAATCATTAGAATAATTAAAACCGAATTCTTCACAAACTTTTTTAATATATCCAAACCCAGTCTTTCCTTTTATTGTAGATATCGTACCAGCGCGGAAAGTTTTATCCTCGCCAAAAATTAATTTAATTTCATCGTGAATATTTTTTTGGTAGTCTCCCGAAAAATTTAAGTCTATATCCGGAACTTTATCTGCTTTAAAACCTAAAAATGTCTCAAAAGGAATTGAGTTGCCGTCTTTATCCATTAAAAAATTACACTTTGGACAGTGTTTGTCATCTAAATCAAACCCTGATGTAGTTGGTGGATTAGCAACTAATTCAAAATATTTACAATTATCACAAATATAATGTGGTGGTAATGGATTAACTTCAGTAATTCCGGCTAAGGTAGCAACCAAGGATGAACCAACACTACCACGACTTCCTACTAAGTAACCATTATCCAAAGATTTTTTTACTAAAATATGTGAAATTCAGTAAATTACGTCAAAATTATACTCCAAAATTGGGTTTAATTCGCTTTTGATACGTTGCTGAATAATTTCTGGTAAATTTTCACCGTATTTTTCCTTTGCAGTTTGATAAACTAAATTTTTTAATTTAGTTTTTGAATTATCAAAGACTGGTGGATATAATTTATCTTTGATAACAACAATATCCTCATCAATCATATCAGCAATTAAATTGGTATTTTTTATCACAATATCATAAGCTAACTGCGGATTGTTTAAAAATGCAAATCCATCCAACATTTCTTTGGTTGTTAAAAAGTATAAATCCGGGACCACAGTCATATCAATTTTTTTGACTTTATCTCTTTTAGTTTCATCTTCAAAAGTACTATCTTGTTCTTTTTCGCTGTTTTTAGTGCGCAATAAGAAATGACGACTTCCACCTAAACCCTTAGTATACACTAAGTTTTTATAATAAATTTGATCACCTTGATTTTCATAACGACTATCGCTGATTGCAACTATTATTTTATTTTTTGAGATGGCTAATTGAATTAGTTCATTTAATAAACTTTCTATCTCGGCTTTGCTGTATTCAGATTTTTGATAGTAATGCTTAAGTGCGTCAATATGTGGAATTTCAATATAATCACAACGATCAATAATTTCATTAATTTTAATATCTGATGAATAAAGTAGTGCATAAATCAATTCTCCCTTTAAACCACCAGAACCAATTAAAAGATTTTTATTTTTTTTAATATCGGTGTAAAAAAGTTTTGGTTGACCTCAAAATCTTTGAGTTAAAGTTAGCGAAATTAATTTAAATAAATCACGTAATCCATCTTGGTTTTTTACAATAATACTATATTGACTGTTGATCGCGCGAATGCGACGATAAAAGTTTTTGGCATCAGGGAGATAGTTGTATAAATCATCAAACGTAATCACATTATTTTCTTTAAATTTATATAAAGCTTGTACAAATGCCCGAGATAAAATTTCAGCATCATAATCTGCTCGGTGAGCTACTTGAGAATCATAATTAATATCAAAATATTTACAGAAATCTCCTAAAGAGTGTTTGTTTTTTTCACTAAACAGTATCCTAGAGACCATCAATGAATCTAAAAATATAGTATTTGGTAAGGGTCTTTTTGCATCAATAAACTTTTGAAAAATAAAATGCATATCAAAATTTGCATTATGTGCAACAGCCACTTTATTATTTAAAATTTCATAAATTTTATCTAAAGCAACATTTAATTGTAGACCTTCTTGATCTATCATTTCTTGAGTTATGTTAGTAAGATTTTTTGTGAATTGTGAAAGTGGTTGTTTGCTTTTGATAAAAAATTGTTCGCTCTTGACTTGTTTGGTATTTTTAATAATTGTTGCACCAAACTCAATAATTTCACCTAATTTTGGTGATAATGATGTAGTTTCAATATCAAATACCACATATTCAGCAGCCAATAAATCTGCTTCTTTATTAAATGATTGAGTTAAAATAATTTGGTTATTTGAATCAATCATATCAAAACTCGCCCCATAAATAGGTTTAATACCAGCTTTTTTTGCTTCTGCAACAAATTTAGGAAACGATTGCACACTATTAGAATCCATTACTGCCACAGCTTTGTGACCAAATTGTTTAGCAATTTTGACAATATTACTAACATCAAAAACACTATCCATTGCATTCATTTTAGATTTTGTGTTTAATTCAACTCGTTTGATTACTGCTTCATCGGTGCGACTGGTAAATGGAGATTCAATTTTAGTAATAACATCGATTTTCACACTTTTTTTTAGCTCGCTACCTACTTGCGAAAAAGTAACCATACCATTAATTTTTACATAGTCATCAACATTAAAAGGTTTAATATAATCAAAATCATTAACACTAACAAATTGAGTGGCAGAAATAGCGTCAGTTAAATCAGTAATATTGTATTTATAAATTTTTAAATTCGTACGTTCTATAACATCGGTTTTATAAATTAATCCTTCAAAACTAATCGGGTGATTTTCGCGATTTGTATCAAAATTGGCAATCTCTGAGATAGTAGTTTTAAAATACTCTTTTCGATTAGCTTTACGGTATTTAGAATTTGAATTTTGCGTAATAATCACTTTAGTTTGTTCAGCTTTGAGCTTGTTATAAACTTCTGATAGGTCAACTTCTGGACTGTTGTCTATAACTTCTTTTTCATGTCATTTTGCTCATATTTTAAATTTAAGATATCCAAATTCGTGCATTTTTTTAGTTAAAAATTCAACTGCTTCGTTAATTTCAGACTGCAACGAAAAATCATCATAAAAGATATATCAGTCTTGACTATCGTGATTTACATATAGAAATGTAGGTTTTTCAATTAATAACTGATATAAGTTTTTAAATTTATTAAATTTTGCTTTTTCAGTAATGATTGTCATTATATATTCACGAAACATTGGGGCATCAATCACATAATCATAAACTGTAAAAACAACTTGATATTTTAGTCCACGATTTCTTTTTAAAGCATATAAAAGTTTTAAAAAATCACTTACTTTAGGAGCGTATTGTAAGTGTAAATTAACTTCGATAATGCGTTGGTGATTGTGTTGCTTATTTAATTCTCTAAACTCGGTAATATAAGCTTCTTCGTATGCTTCTATATAACCTAAATTAATTTCATTTGCAAAATTTGCAAACGATTGATCCTTATAAAAACCCATTTTACTCTTCTCCTTATAAAATTAATGCGAATAAACTTCAACCAAAAAAGACAAAACTAACACTATCAACACGATCTAAAAGCCCACCGTGCCCTTTTAAAATATTAGAAAAATCTTTGACACCTAGTTGTCGTTTGATTAATGAAAAATATAAATCACCTACCAAGGCTAAAATCGGAGCAATGGTTAAAAAAGCAATAATTGCAGCTCCATTAGTTCCTAAATTGTTAATTAACGAACCAATATCACTGCTAATTTGATAACTTTTTGCGGCAGCATAATATGAATAAATAAAAATAAATGAAATAATTAAGGAACTAATATATCCAACCAAAGCACCTTCTCAAGTTTTTTTCGGCGAAATAATAGGTGCCATTTTTTTAGCAAAAACCTTTCCTCCAAACAATCAACCACCAAAAAAACCACCCATATCATAAAAAGTTGCAATTAAGATAAATCAAACAATAAATTCTATTCCGGATTCTATAGTGTTAAGATATAAAAATACTTTAAGAAAGATATCTAAAAATAATAATGATAAAAAATAACTTAATGTTTTAATTAAAAGTTCTTTAATTGCAATATCTTTTACAATCAGGGTTCTAAAGATGAAATATATAACTACTAATACAAACAGCAAAAGATGACTTTGTCAATCACTTCAAATTAAGTAAGTAAAAACACTATTTTTAAGTTCTGTATCAGTGTTTGTAATTACTTGCGCAAAAAATGGTAATCCTACAAATAATAAACCTAATGAAAAAAAACTTTGAATAGTTGCAAAAATTTTATGACTCAAATACGAATTATTCAACTCATAAAACAACCAAAAAGCAAGAACGGTAACTAATAAAATAGCTATAACACGAATCGCTCAAAATAGTGTAATATTACTGTTATATAGTGGTAAACTCCAATAAAATGAATAACGAACTATAACACATAGTACAACTAAAAATATGGTTAAAATTCCTGCCGGAATAACCCTTTGAGACATTAATTTTTTTGGTTTATTAGTTTGGATTTGATTCATAAGTGATATTATACATTTTATATTGGTGGTTTTAACTTTAAATATATAATTATTTTTGTAAATCGAAGGAGTAATTATGCAAAAAATTGAAGTCGGACATACTAATGAATCATATCGTGATGGAGATAAATTCATCCAATTTAAAAAATACAATAATTTTAATCACAAAATAGATTATGCATTGTTAAAAGAATTAAATTTTGTTCCAAAATTACTAAAAAATGACGAAAAAAGTTTGTCCTGAGAATTTATTGAATCACAACCAATAGATTTTAGTGATGCAGATTTAAAGCAAATTGCTGAAAATTTTAAAACCTTGCATAATTCAAATTTAAAATTTCCTAAAACCAATCATGCTGCACGGGTAAAAGAATACCGTCGTAAAATCAGAGAAAAAGGTCTTAAAATTGATGTTTTAGATCAATATTACAAGCGTATTAACACTATTTTAGCTAAAAGCTTAAACAATTGTCCGCTTCATAATGATATTTATGCTGCAAATTTAATCAAAGACAAACAAGGTAAAATCTATTTTATTGATTGAGAATACGCGTCGATGGGAGATAAACACTTTGATTTAGCTTATTTTATTACTGGTTCGTTTTTAACCGCACAACAAGAAAAAACATTTTTGAAATACTATGAAAATTATTGAGAAGAATATTTAATTCAACAAAAAATTTTTGTATATTACTTAGTGATTTTATGATTAAATGAAAAAGATGTTAAACCTTTTGATGATAGTTATAGCATTCAAAAATTGAAGGAAACTGTTGCATTATATGAATATAAAAAGAAAAATAACTTATTTAAAAAATAACATATGCTATCACAATTTTATAGTTTAATTACAAAATTTGCAACAGAAACCACCACAACAGCAGCGACTAAAAATACAAATTGAGTTTATCTTGTTGTTGGAATTATATTGGTTTTATTAACCCTGGTTTTATTATTAATTTATAAACATTCTCTTAAAAAAATGCGTGATTTTAAAGAATTACAGCTAAATCAGTATAAATTAGACAACCCAAGAAAGAAAGGTGTTAGTTATGAAAATAGCGGATTATACTTACCGGCTTGACAAAGAGCAAAATACAATCTTCCGCTGTTTTTATCAGTAGTATCTATCACATCAACAATATTTTTCTTTGTATTGGCAGCCAAATAAGTAATATATATTACCTACATTTTATAAAAGTTTACAATGCAGTAGGCAAATAATTTTAAGGCAATATTATAATTTAAAAACCCTTTGTAACTAAAGGGTTTTTAAATGTTTAAATTATGAATTTAATTGTTGTTTATAACCGCCAGCTTTATTAATGTAAATTTTAGAGTCATTAACAAATTCTTCTTTACTATAGTCTTCTTTGCCTCTTGTTTTTTTAACTGATTCATAGATCGGATAACCACCAACAAATCTGCGTTGCATTTCTGAATATTCTTCTCAATGTATCTTAGAATTTACTAATTTTTCTACTAATTTAACTAAATTAAAGAAATCATCACTTATTAGCCTATATTTACTAATTAGGTCATCTTTTTTTCTAGTTTCTTTCCTCAAATATTCAATTTCTCTTAAATATTCATCATTTTGAATGTTTAACTGTTCCGCGTCTCGTCTTTTATCATTATATTCATTTTCTATTTCTTTTTTTCTTGTTTGTAAGTCTTCTAATTGAGCATTTAAATTATCATTGTCATTTTTTAATTTCTTAATTTCAGCATTATTATTGCTATTTGCATCGGACAAATTCTTTTTTTGTTGATATAGCATTGCATTCATATTTTTATAATAATTTAAGCTTTTTTGAAATTCATATAATTCGTTGTTTGTTTTGGTTAAATTTATTTTAATAGATTCATTGTTTTTTCTTAAAGTGTCTATTGTTTCTTGTTTTTGGACATTTTCATTTGCTAATGCTTCTTTTTGTTCGTTCAAAGCAGTTATTTCATTTTGTTTTGCTGCAATAAGTGTGGTTTTTTCGTTATTTTGATTTTGTAAATCTTGAATGGTTTGATCTTTTGATTCATTTTCTTGTTTTAATGATTTAATATATGTATTTAAATTATTTACTTGTTGGGTTAAAACATCTTTTTGTTGTTGTAAATTGGAATTTAGTAGATTTAAAGAATTTAACGATTCGTTTTGTTTTTGAAGTTCTTTATTTTTAAGTTGAATAATCCTTTCATTTTCAGTGTTTGTTGCATTTAATTCCTCAATTTCACTAGTTTTTTGTCTAACCGATTCATCTAAAGCATTATTTTGATTTTGTAGTTGGGTTACTTGTGTGTTTTTATTATCTATTTGTTGTTGTAACTGATTTATTGAATTATTAAGTTGTCGAATTTCATCGTTTTTTTGTGTTATTTCACTACTTTGGCGGAAACCATCTTGCTTTAAAAACTCTATCTCTGTTTGTTTTTGTCTTTGCTCTTTAATTAATTCGTCTTTTTGTTGTCTTAGTGATAATAGTTCATTTTTAGTTTTTAAGATTTCGGATTTTGTTTGATCATTTTGTTTTTTTAGGTCTAATAATTCTTGATTTTTAGCATTGATTATTTCTAAATTCGCTTCTTTTTCTTGTTGAAATCTCAGATTTTGCTCTTGTATTTGTTTAATATTGGCAGTTAGCTTTTCTTTATTATTTTCTAAAGTTCGAATATTTGTATTTAATTTTTCTTTTTCTAAATTTAAATTACCAATATTATTATTTAAATCTTTAATTTGGTCGTCTTTTGTTTTGAAGTTTAATTCAAGTAATGTTATATTTCGCAGTTGCTGTTTTGTGTTATTTAATGACTCATTTTGAAGTGCACTTAAGATGTTCAAAAGTTTAGACAATTGATTAATTGTAGTAAAATTCGAATCAACTGTTTTTAATAAGTTATTGTAATCATCAATTTGCTTATTTAATTCTTTATGTTTAAGTTGTAATTGTTGATCATATTTATTGATTTCTTGTTTATTAAAATTGATTTTTTGTATAAGATCCTGTCTTTTGTCCTCATTTATGTCACTTGTTGGTGTTGTTTGCATTTCATTTATAATTTCTTGATATTTTTTATTGGCATTTTGTAGATCTAAAATTAAATATCTTAATTGATATATATCGCTATTAATCGATAACACGACATTATTTTTAGTAATTAAATTTTTATTCGTTAAAATTGCATCTTCATTATTTGATTTAATTGCTTGAATAATTTCTTGATCAGTATTTAGTCATTTGAGATGATTTATCCAAAAACTATTGATGATATAGTTATATAAATAACTTAATTTCTCTGCTTGATTTGATGTGTTATTATAGCTATTTGAAAAGTCTTTTTTAATTTGGTTTACTACTTTCTTTTGTTCTTGAAATAACTTCTGTATTTTTTTATCTTTTAACAATGTAACGTCGGTATTAAAAAAGACTGCTTGTTGATTAATCTGGTTTTCTATAATTTTTTTATAATTATTGATAAAACTTCAATATGCTTGTTCTTTAAAATCTATCGAATTAGTACTTAATGATAAAGCATTTTGCAGGAGTACGCTAGAATCGATGAGTTTTGCTACCAACGTTTGATAACTTTGTAATCCTTGTTTAAGTTTATCTATACTATTAGCATTATTTGTAATCAAATTTTGATTTTCGTTGCTGCTATTTTCATAGTTAACATTTATGTTTATAGCATGATTTCTTCAAAATTTTAAATAAATGGATGATTCATTTATAAAATCACTAATTTCATTTAATTTAGCAATCAAAATTTTGTAATATATTTCAAACTCTTTATTATTTGCTTTTAATAAATTATTATAATCTGACTGTAATAATATGATTGAGTCATTAATATATTTACCCAGTGCTTTTGTGTGTTGATAGTGATTTTCTATCAATGAATTCTTAAATCCATCAGAATTTATTAATCTTTCAAGATGTTGATTATATTCATTTATTTGATCTTGATATTTATATAATTTTAAATGAATTTCTCTACTCATTAATTTAAAGAATTCATCAAGTTGCATTTGTTCGTCTTCAGTTAATTCCTGATTGAGTTTGATTTTTTCGACATAAACATTTTTATCAATAACATTATCTATTCATATTCTTAATGCATTTTTAATGGTAAAAATTTTTTCATCAAATAGATTACTTACATTTTGAATACGACTACGATAAGTTTCTGCTTCGGTTTTATTATTTTTAAGTTCAGTAAGCCTCTTTTTAATTTGATTGTCAAACTTTAATGAATTTGTTTCATATAAATTTAGATTATCAAAAACAGGTTTACTTTGAGTGATTTTTTTTAATTTTTCTAAAATTGAATTGATATCTAAACGAATAGTTTCGGTTATATTCGGACTATTGGATTTAGATAAATATCTTTCGACTCCTAACTTAATTGGATATACAGAAGCACCAGCAACAATCGCTGCTAATGATAAACCTGTAATAATTTTTAAATTCTTTGTCATTTGCTACCTCCGACTTTTATATTAGCAAAAGACATTTATAAAACTAAAAAAGAACTAAATTTAATTTGAATGAAATTATTTAACATTTTTTAATTTAATTCGGTAAGTAAATTTAATTGTTTAATTTAATTTCTAATTTTATTAATTATAATTTAGAAGATACATAAAAAAGGAAAAAAATGCCAAAAATTAGAAGACAAAATGACTCTAAAAAATATACCATTAAAGAAAAACAAGACATACTTTGAAATGCGATTGTTGAAAATTTAAATAAAAGAGAAATTCTGCTATATAAGCAGATAATTTTATCAATAGTTTTCTTTCATTTTTTATCAAAAAAACTTTTGTTAAATTATTTTTGAGAAGCAAAACCAGAGCTTAATCAATTACCTGAAATAAAAATTAACGAAAAATATGAAAATGAAGCAATTTTTCAAAATATAGAAAAATATCAAAGTATGAAAGATAAATTATTTGAAAAATTAGGGTTTTTTATTCCATACAATAATTTGATCAATTCTAAAATCAAAAATAATGAAACATTTATATATGATTCTAAATGACTAAAAAAAGTATTTCAAGATTTCACTGAAATTATTAACACCTCCGAAAATCCTTCTAAAGAAACTTATAAATATGTTTTTGATTCTGCTATTTTTTGATTAAACACAACAAATACATCAATGGATAAAAAAATTAACATACTGATAAACATTATTAATAATCCGAATTTAAACATTACCTTAAATGAATATCAAGATGTTTTTGAAAACTTACTTTATAAGTTTTCAAGTTTGAATAAACAACAATTATATATTCCTAAATCTATTGATGATTTAATGAGTGGTTTACTTTTAGATTCATTAGATAAAAAAACTACAAAAATATCTATATATAATCAAAATTTTAATAATTTAGCATGATTAGTATCTTTTGATAAAAAAACTGAGGATAGTTTTAAAAAAGATTTATATATTCAAACAACTAATGCAAAAATCTTTGAATTAACAAAAATAAATGCATTAATGCTCGAAAATCAAAATAGCAATTATCAATGACTGAAAAGAGAACCATTACAACAATTATTTCAAATTAATAATAAAATTTTTTCAGTTGATGTAGTAATGAATTGTGCAAATTCTAATATAAAATTAAGCAAAAATGAATTTTCAAATGATATTAGATTTAATCAATATGATCTTCCCAAAACATCGGAATATGCATATTTATTAAACGCTTTATTTTATCTAAAAGAAAATGGGGTGATGTTTTCATTAATTTCGCAAAAAACTCTATTTGCAGAAAAGACAAATAATGAAAAATTAATTCAACAAGGATTTATTGATAAAATCATTCAACTACCAGAAGGTATTTTTAATAATAAAAACGAAAATTACTTCTTATTACAAATTAAAAAAACAAGTTCGAAAAACAAAAAGATACAATTTATAGACGCATCTAAATTATTTACTATAAAAGATGAGAAAAAAGTTTTAGAAATAGGAAATATTAAACGGATTTTAGATATTGCAAAATCTGAAACTTTTATAGAAAATTATTCAAAAATAGTTTCTTTAAATGAAATTATTAGTAATAATTACAGTCTTAATTTTTCCGATTATTTTAAAGATAATGCCAATGTAACAAAACCACCAAAAGATTTAGTGCCGGCACGAAATTGAATTCCAATTGAAAAAATAAATGAACTAGAATATTACTTATGTTTTCGTGATGGTATAAAGGAACAGTTATTCAAACCGGTAAATGATTGATATTTTAAGTTTAAAAATATAGAAACCGCAAGAGAAATAATCGATGAATTAACTTATGGAAATATGGTATACTCTCTTTCGAAAATGTTTGATTCTTTTGAAAATTATTTTCGAGAATTATATGATTTTTTTGATAAACCTAAGATTCATTCAAATTTAACTAAATTTGTAGGAATAAATGATTATGAGGAGAGAATTTGAAAAATAATATTAAAAAATGAAGATAAATTTACGTTTTATTTTGATAAATATCACTTTTATCAAGAGTTTTTAAATTATTCGGCTGATTTTAGAAACAAAATTGAAAAATTAGATAACTTATTAAGAGTTAAAAAAGATTTAAAAACTGTTGTTTTAGATACTTTAATTAAAATATATAATTCTTCTAAAAGTAATTGAATTGATAAATGAGACAGTGAAATAATAGATAAAGAAGAATTAGAAGAATATTATGATAGATTGGTTAGTGAGGAAAGTCAAATAATTAGCAAATTACTTGATGTAGATATTGAATTAGATAAATACTATAAATCAATAGAACCAGAAAATCAAACCGAAAAATTTTTTAATAAAAATAAAAAATGAAATAAAACTAAGATTCACGAGTTTTATTTAGCTTCAAAATATAAAAAAGAAAAAACTGAATTTGAAAAATTAATAATTCAGGTTGCTAAACTTTTAATTAAAAGCCGTGAATTATATAATGATTATAAATTCATAAGAATGAATTTAGAGTTAAGAACTTATGATAATATAAATTTTTGAGAAAATGTAGACTTTAAGGAGTTCATCGTTGAATCATTAATTACAATGATTCATGATGTTATGAATCATATCGAATTTTACGTTACTTTAGAATTTAAAACGAAACTTGAAAAACTTTTACAGGAGTACAATGACAACTAAAAAAGAAAACGTTCCCGCAATTAGATTTAAAGAATTCACTGACGCTTGAAAGCGGTGAATTCTATCAGATATCACACAACCATATACCATTTTAAATGGTCAAAATTTAAAATTAGAAAGTTTTTCGTTATCTAAAATTTATGGTTTTATTAATCAAAAAAGGATCTACTCTGACGGTTCAAATCCAATTATAGGAGATAAAAGAAATTCACAAATAGTTGAATCAAATTCATTTGCAATGGATCCTTCAGCGATACACAAGGGAGCTGTAGGGCTCTATGAATTAGATGAAAAGGTTTTAGTTAGTCCGATGTATTTAGTTTTTAAAACGAAAGGATTAATTAATAACCATTTCCTATTAAATTGATTTAAATCATATTATTTTTCTAAAATTACTCAAATTTGTTTAGTTCTAAGTGCAAGGGTTGTAGTGGATTTAGATAGGGTCATGGAATATAAAGTGTCTATTCCAGAATACAAAGAGCAATCAAATATTGCTAAACTATTTTTAGTAATAAATGCCTACCTATCACTTCTTCAACGTAAGTTAGATAAGTTAAAAAACATTAAAGAAACTCTTTTAGAGAAGATGTTTGTGA